>VXPN01000150.1 GCA_009839535.1 Boseongicola sp. SB0662_bin_57
CAAATTTCAGCCGGTCTCCCTGCAGCTTGGCTCGATAGAAGAACCAGTGCAGCCCGCCTGCGACAATGGTCATCAGCGCCAGGTTCCGCAGCAGGAGAGCGCCTATCCAGTCCCAAGAGAGCGACTCTGTCACTTCAAGGGAAGGTTGCAACCACAGCCAGCAGATCAGCGCCAGGGCGGTTAGGATCGAATTTTCGGCCAGCCGGAACCATCGTGCAACGACCCAGCCCAGCATCCGCCTTGGGTCCAGCGGCAAGCTGAAGAACGGCGACACCTCAATAGGCACCTCTGGCACATGGTGCCAGCCGGGAAGACCTGGATTCGTGCGTTGCGTGTCGTCCTGCATTGACCTTGGCGTGCTATCGGGGTGTTGGATCGTTCGCTTACAGACTCCGAACGTAACCGGTCACAAATCAAGCGGCAAATCCAAACTGAATTTGCAGCAGACCTCCAGGCGGTCACAGCACCCGTGAATTGGCAGTGACTTTGGAGTCCGCGGGCACATGGCAGGCCCATCCGCTCGGACAGGCCCGCCATCAGGTCTGCAACGGGCCGGCAGCGGCTCAACTTCGAGTTCCTTGCCTCCTGTGGACAACGGACAAGTTCGGGCCACTGCCCGCAGGCTTGGTGTCAGAACCCGTGATCGGTGCCATCGTCATCGTTCTTCGCAACCGACGTCTTTATCATCTCGCTGGAAATTTCCGGAGAAGTTGGCCACGCGCCAGTCCTGGCGCCGGAATGAACTCTGTAGTTTCCCGGATCGACACTCCCGAAGTCCGGGGCGCAGGGAGTTCCTCGGGGACCCACAAACAGTCCGAAATCGAACTGCGGCGGAACGGAGCCGATCCACTTCTGTGCACGGTCGCAGTCCTCGCGAAGCCAATTGTTGAGATCACCGGCATCAACCTTTCGGACAAGGTTTTCCTCGTCGATCTGCTCTTGGCGAAGAGCCGCTTTCCTGCGAAGCTCCTGGATGATCATGTCCGGGCTGCGACCCGGGCTCTTCTCCGCCGCCGCCCATGCGACAGGGCCAAGCGGAAGGATGCTCTCGGAAATCGTCTTCAGGTCAAGGATGTCTCGCGTTTCGCTTCTATCGATGGCGGCGATGATCTTGTTGGTCGCTTGGTCAACCGGATGAAGTCGGTATCCGAAGATTTCATCCTTCTCCGTCGGGAAGAACCTGTAGTCACTGTCGAAACTCCAGTCTATCCGAGTCGAGTCCCGGTCCGCGCCGACCAGGGCACGACGGAACGTATCGTTCCGTCTGTGCCATTTGATGGAAAGGCCTGCCTGTCGCAGTGACTTCTCGTCCCAATCCGCAACACGGTCCAAGTCCTCCTTCCTGTCAGAAAAAAAATCGATGTCATCGGAAAAGCGGTCCGTGTCCACGTTGAGAACGGCTCCGCCCGCCACATAGTTCTCCGGATCCCTGTTGGCTGCGACAGCCCTAAGAATGCGCTTCTGCAGATCCGTCAATGGCATCGCAGATCCCTTCGAGCTTGCGAGCGAAAGCGTATTCCTCCTTCCAGCCGTGCAGCTTGAGGCGGCGGGCAACAATTCGGAGATTTTCGGTGTTGGGATTGTCAACCGGACTCATGTTCCAGAGACATTTGGTCCCGTAACGACGGTACGCTTCATGATACGCATCCCGCATTGCTTGGTGTGAGCTTCCGGTCATCGCATCACCGCCGGTTGTCATTGGCCGCTAACATCCTCTCCGCCCCGAACGGCGGGGACTTTCGAGAGGCCTCATGGCCCGGATGCAGGCTACGGAACTGCGCCGGAAAAGCAAGCGGCGGTCGCAGCGACCCAATTGTCTGCAAGCCCGGTGAGTCGAACTTGGCCAACTTCGCCCCCGAAGGGTGGCAGACAGGAGAGCAATCGAACACGTGACCGATGAGCCAACTTGCCGAACGCGAGCCATTCTGGACGTGCACGCCGCATCCGGCGACCGGCGCTCCGCGCATGGCTGCTTGCACGCGCGGAATGGAAGTCACGGGCGGGTCACTGGGCAACGGGCTTGAGGATTCCGCCGTCGTGAAGGCTTGCGAGGCACTGATTGGTCAGACGAATGCCGGATGGCCAAATCAAATGGAGCTGTAGAGTGAGAGACATGATCTTGACGGCAACTGTCGCGCATGGCTAAAGTAACCATACAGTTACTAGCAGGACTTGCGATGCAGATTTCCGACACGAATGCACAGGTTCGTGACGTGGCGCGTGCCTTTGCCGAAAACGCGATACGCCCCGTCGCGGTGGAACTTGACGCGGAAGAGCGGTTTCCGGGCGAGCTTTACGAAGAGATGGGCCAACTCGGCCTCTTCGGGATCAGCGTTCCGGAAGAGATGGGAGGCCCTGGACTGGATACGCTGGCCTACGCGCTGGTGATGGAAGAGCTTTCACGGGGATATGCCTCGGTCGCAGACCAATGCGGGTTGATCGAGTTGGTCGCGACCCTTCTGGTGCAACACGGCACTGCGGGACAGCGAGAGCGCCTGCTCGGCGACGTGATGGCGGCAAGGACCAGGGTCGCCTACTGCATAACAGAGGCGGAGGCAGGGACCGATGTTGCAGCAATCCGCACCGAAGCGGTTCGTGACGGCGAAGGGTGGATCCTGAATGGCAGCAAGATCTGGATACACAATGCGCCGGTGGCTGATGTCGGCTTTGTTCTGGCCCGCACGGACCGGGAAGCCGGGCACCGGGGCATGTCAATCTTCATTGTCGATCTCCACGCCTCGGGAGTCGAGAAGGGCCCCAAGGAGCACAAGATGGGCCAGCGGGCCAGCCAGGTAGGGGCGCTGGCCTTCTCCGACGTGCGACTCGCTGAAGATGCGCTTCTGGGCGAAGAAGGCCGGGGCTTTCACGTCATGATGAGCGTGCTCAACAAGGGGCGCGTTGGCATTGGTGCGCTCGCCGTTGGCATTGCCCAGGCGGGTCTGGAGGCCGCGCTCGGATACGCGCAGGAACGCCGCCAGTTCAAGCAGGCGATTTCGGAATTTCAGGGCATCCAGTTCATGCTCGCCGACATGGCAAAGGACATCCACGCGGCGCGCCTCCTCGTTCATTCGGCGGCCGGAAGAGTCGACCAAGGTCAGGATCCGACAATGGCCTGCAGCATGGCGAAGTGCTTTGCAAGCGACATTGCGGTGCAACGCACGGCAGATGCAGTTCAGGTCTTCGGCGGTTCGGGGTACATCAGGGGCATGGAAGTGGAGCGCCTGTACCGAGATGCCAAGATCACGCAGATCTACGAGGGCACGAACCAGATTCAGCGCACGATCATTGCGCGCGAGCTCCTGAAGAACGGGGCGCAGACGTGAGCGGGCAGACGGCGCTGGTGACCGGATCGACCCGAGGAATCGGTCTGGGAAGCGCCTTGGCCCTCGCGCGGCAAGGGTTCGCGGTGGCGGTGAACGGGCCGGCAGATGATGACCAGCTGGCTGCGGCGGTGGAGCAGATCGCCGCAACAGGCGCACGTGTTGCCGCCATGCCGCTTGACGTTGCGGATCTTGACGCTCACGACGCTGCCATCGCCGGCGTAGAAGACGCTATCGGTCCTCTGACCACGCTCGTGAACAACGCCGGCGTCGGCGTGATGAACCGCGGTGACCCCTTCGATGTTTCAGAACAAAGCTGGGACCGATGCATGACGGTCAATGCCAAGGCGATGTTCTTCATGACGCAGGCATTTGCTAGAAGACTGCTGGCCCGGAAACGGGACGCGTCACTCTTCCATTCCATCATCAACGTCACGTCGTCCAATGCAGAGGCGGTCGCAGTCGCGCGCGCGGAATACTGCGCGTCCAAGGCGGGAGCGGCAATGGTGTCCAAGGCTTGGGCAGTGCGGCTCGGAGCCGAAGGCATTGCAGTCTATGACGTGCGGCCGGGAGTCATTGACACGGACATGACTTCGCCGATGATCAAGGAATATGCGCGGCGGGCAAAGGAGGGGCTGACGCTCGTTCCGCGCGTGGGACAGCCCGGGGACGTGGGTGAAATCATCGGTTCGCTCGCGTCCGGGAAGCTCCCCTACACGACCGGACAGGTCATATATGCCGATGGCGGCATGCTGGTTCCGAGGTTTTGAAATGAAGATTGCGCTTCCTGGCAGTGACGGCTCGCTCAAGGACTACGCCATGCAGGGCACTCCGATCGAGGCCGAGCCGCTCGGACCCGATCCTGTCCGGGTCGTGTTTTCGGCTGCGCATGTGGTTGCAGATCCCCATACTGACAATGACCCGTCCGGGATGGCCACGCTTGACTGGGAAGCGACAATGGTGTTTCGACGCCACTTGGCAGGTCTGGGGCTTGGAATCGCGGAGGCGATGGACACGGCCCAGCGCGGAATGGGTCTCGACTGGCCGGAGGCGCTGGAACTCATACGGCGAACGAAGGCGGAGCTTCCCGACGCCGTGGTGTTCAATGGTTGCGGCACGGACCATCTGACGCCGGACGACGCGCAAAGTCTTGACGACGTGCGCCGCGCCTACATGGAACAGGTCGAGGCAATTCAGGACATTGGCGGACGCCTGATTGTCATGGCGAGCCGTGCATTGGTACGGGTTGCGGAGAGACCGGAAGACTACGTTCGGGTCTACGAGGACGTGCTGGCGGCCTGCGACCGGCCGGTGATCCTTCATTGGCTGGGCGGCATGTTCGACCCGGCACTTGAGGGTTACTGGAGCAGCAGTCGCTTCGAGGATGCGCTCGAGACGGTGCTTGCCGTCATCGGCGGGAACGCCGCAAAGGTCGACGGCATCAAGGTTTCGCTCCTGGACAAGGAGAAGGAGATCGCCATGCGCCGCCGTCTGCCGGAAGGCATAAAGATGTATACGGGTGACGACTTCAACTACCCGGAGCTGATTGCCGGTGACGAATTCGGGTACAGCCATGCGCTGCTCGGCATCTTCGACCCGCTGGCCGTCGCCGCCAGCAAGGCTGTCGCCCAGTTGGGCCGAGGGGACGAGGCGGGCTTTCGCGCGACACTGGATCCGACGGTGCCCTTGGCGCGCCTCATTTTTCGTGCGCCCACGCGATACTACAAGACGGGCATCGTGTTCCTTGCGTGGCTGAACGGATTCCAGAAGCATTTCGTGATGCCGGGGGGTGCCCAGTCGATGCGACCCCTGCCTTACTTTGTCGACTGCTTCCGATTGGCGGATCGGGCCGGACTCCTGTCCGACCCGGATCGCGCCATCACGCGAATGCGGACGCTCATGGGACTCTACGGCATTGCGTGACTTCACGAGCGATCTCGGCGCACTGGCCCTGAACACGGCGACGCTTGGTCACAACCTGGACGGCTACGGCGCAGGCTGGCCGGTGGAGCGCGTGGTCGACGCTTGCGCCGAGCGTGGCTTTGCCGGCCTGGTGTTTTGGCGGCGCGAGATCGGCACCCGCGCGCAGGTCATCGGCGAGCGCGTCCGCGCCAGCGGCATGAAGGTCGTGGGGCTGTGTCGAACCCCGTACATCACCGGTCCCGGCGCTCCTGCGACGCTCGACGAGGCACGCGAGTCGGTGGACATGGCGGCCGCGCTCGGGACCGATGTGCTTACCATCGTGACCGGCGGCACCGAACTCGGCACCAAAGGCGTCGAGGAAAGCCAGAAACTTCTGGCGGAGCGCGTGGCAAGCCTTGCGGAATACGCGGCAGCGTGTGGCGTAAGTCTGGCCCTGGAGCCCCTCAACCCAATGTTCGGCGGCAACAGGACATGCCTTTTCACCGTGGCTGAGGCCCTCCGCATCTGCGACCAGGTGGGCGCGCCGAACGCGGGCGTGGCTATCGACGTGTACCATGTCTGGTGGGACACGACCCTGTCCGAAACGCTGAACGCGGCAGGTCCGCGTCGGATTCTCGGATACCATTTGTGCGACTGGCTCGCCGATACCACCGACATGCTTCTGGACCGCGGCATGATGGGCGACGGTGTCGCGGACCTGAAGAGCATCCGGCGTGCGGTCGAAGGCGCGGGATACGATGGCGCGTGCGAGGTCGAGGTGTTTTCGGCCGGCAACTGGTGGCAACGCGACCCGGCGGAAGTCCTGGACACGATTGTCGAGCGATTCAGGACTCAATGCTGACTGAATTCGGAAGCGCAACGCGGACACCGGTGCAGAGTGCTGCGCCTGCAAGCTGAGGAGACAGGCATGCATGCCGGCAAAGGCAGACATTGTACAATGGTCTTGGACCCGGCGGAATGATCAATTGAACTGGATGGCGCGGCCGGTCCGGCGCACAATGCGGGTCGCGCTTGCAAATGGAGACAGCAATGGATGCCGACGAAGTGATTGCATGCTACGGGCTGGAGCCGCATCCGGAGGGCGGCCACTATCGCGAGACCTTCCGCGCCCCGGCAGCCGATGGCGGGCGAGAGGCCGTTTCGGCGATCTACTACTTTCTGAAGGCCGGTGAGACATCGGCGTGGCACCGCATCGACGCTGTCGAAATCTGGCACCATCACGCTGGCGCACCGTTGCGTCTCGCGCTGTGTTCCGATGGCATGACCGTGACAAGGCGTCTGCTCGGCACGGGCGGTGCTGCTGAGCCGCAAGCGGTCGTGCCTGCCGGCTGCTGGCAGAGCGCGGTTTCCTTGGGAGAATGGACGCTTGTCGGTTGCACGGTCGCGCCTGCCTTCGAATTCTCCGGCTTTGAGCTCGCTTCTCCAGAATGGCGGCCTGGATTGACACCTGCCTGATTGAGTGAACGACACCGCACTCCCGCGCCGCCTCCGGCAGCGGCCCCGTTGCAACGTGCCGGTTGGAAGCTTCACGACGGACGTCGACGATGCGGAGCGCCGGACCTGAATTTCCGGCAAATCGGGCAGCAGGGCAAGGCCGCGTCGTCAGGCAAGCACGAGCTGCAAGACGGTGTCGATGTTGAAGGCAAGCCGGTCTTCAAGCGCCTTGTCTTCCATGAAATCGCGTTCGAACAGAATCGTGCCGGTGAACCGGTTTGTCAGGTAGTAGTAGCCGATGGCCGCGATCGTGATGTTGAGTTGCACCGGATCGATTCCCGGACGGAAGACGCCGTCGGCAACGC
>VXPN01000550.1 GCA_009839535.1 Boseongicola sp. SB0662_bin_57
CAATAGCAGGCCGAGCGATACTCGACGATGTCGCCGGTGAACATGACGTTCTGGTCCGGCACGAGGATCACGATGTCTCCGGCGGTATGCGCACGACCGACCTGCATGATGTCCACGCGCCTGTTGCCGAGATAGACCGACATTCGCCCGTGGACGGTCGTCGTGGGCCAGGTGAGGCCAGGAATGCTCTCATGGCCCTCGAAAAGGCGGGGAAACCGCTGGAACTCGCTGTCCCAGTCCTCCTGCCCGCGCTCGACGACCATTGCGCGCGCCTTCTCGGACATGATGACCTGCCCGGCCTCGTAGGCCGACGCCCCCAGCACGCGAACCGCGTGGTAATGGGTCAGCACGAGATGCGTGATCGGCTTGTCGGTGACTTCCCTCACCTTCCCGATCACCTTGCCGGCCAGCCGCGGCGTCGCCTGCGCCTCGACGACCATCACCGAATCGTCACCGATGATCACTCCGGAATTCGGATCCCCTTCCGCAGTGAAGGCGAACAGGCCCTCTCCGATCTCGTCAAAGGTGATCTTCTTCTCGCCCAGGTCGCCCTGGCTCGCGAAGGCCTTGGCCATGATGTTCTCCTTGCCATGCGTCACGCATATGGTTTTTCGAGTGCCGGCAGAACCTTGCCGGTACAGTCCCCGAACCCGATCCTGTAACCGTCGCCCTGGGCAAATCCCCTGAGCGTCAGCCGGTCGCCGTCCTCGATGAAGCTTCTCGCCCCCCCCTGCGCAAGCTCCAGAGGCTCCTTGCCGCCCCAAGAGAGCTCGAGCAGCGAACCGCGGCTTCCGCGCTCCGGCCCGGAAATCGTGCCGGTCCCAATGAGATCGCCCACGCGCATCGGGCAGCCGGAAGTCGCGTGATGGGCAAGCTGTTGCGCCGACGAGTAGTAGAGTTCGCGCGCGTTCGTCCGCACGATGGTCTCCTCGGTTCCGCCTTCGGGCTCCAGCGTCACCTCCAGCTCGATGTCAAGGAACATCGGTCCCGCATCCTTCAGGTGGGGCAGGAGCTCCTTCTCGCGCCGAGGCGGCCCGCGGCGAAACGGCTCCAGCGCCGCCTTGGTCACGACCCAAGGGCTGATCGTGGTCGCGGTCGCCTTGGCCTGGAAGGGACCAAGCGGCTGGTATTCCCAAGCCTGGATGTCCCGCGCCGACCAGTCGTTGAGAAGGACATAGCCAAAGATGTTTGCATCCGCCTCGGCGACGCCGAGCGGACCGTCGGAAGCCCGCCCGACAACCGCCCCCATTTCCAGTTCGATGTCGAAGCGTCGGGAAGGCGCAAGGCGGGGCGCTTCGTCATCCGGTCCTTTCAACTGGCCCCATGGCCTGCGCACATCGGTACCGGAGACAACGACCGAGGACGCCCGTCCGTTGTAGCCGATGGGCATGTGCAGCCAGTTCGGCGGCAGGGCGTTTTCCGGTCCCCGGAACATGGTACCGACATTTGCGGCGTGGTGCCTGCCGGCGTAGAAATCCGTGAATTCGGTGACGACGAACGGCAACTGCATGGTCACCGCCGATTGCGGATGAAGGGCTCCGTCAATGCGACCCCGCTCCTCTGCGCCCTCGGCAAGCAGTCTCGTCAACGCGCTGCGAACCTGCTCCCAGCTTCCCGGACCTTCGGCCATGAAGTCGTTGAGAGCGCCGCTTCGAAGCCCGGCGGCAGGCACAATTCCCTGCTCCTCCAAGGCGGCAAGGTCCAGAACCATGTCGCCCAGGGCCGCGCCTGCGCGCGGACCCTTCCCGTCGTCAAACACCCCGTAGGGCAGGTTGCTGAGCGGAAACCACCCGTCGGGGTCGTTCGCGCTCTCCACCCAGCTCTTCATCAATGCCAAGACCGCACTCCTTCATGCGACTTCAGGCTTGCCCGGCGCAGCCGCGGGGCTCCTTGCCGGAATCCCGTGGCTGCGTCGGAACGCCATGGTTCCTCACTTCCGCCCGGGACTCCCGTCAAATTTCTTCTCGAGCGAGGCCCAGCATTCGACATAGTCATCCTGCAGCGGCGCCTCCCTGGCCGCAAATTCGGTCAGATGCTGCGGGAACCTCGTCTCGAACATGAACGACATGGTGTTCTCAAGCCTGTCGGGGCCGAGGTTCGAGCTGGTCGCCCTGTCGAATGCGTCCCGGTCGGGTCCATGGGGCAGCATCATGTTGTGGAGAGACATGCCGCCGGGAACGAAGCCTTCGGGCTTCGCGTCGTACTGGCCGTAGATGTTGCCCATGAGCTCCGACATGACGTTCTTGTGGTACCATGGCGGACGGAACGTGTCCTCCGCCACCAGCCAGCGCTCGCGGAACAGCACGAAGTCGATGTTTGCAACCCCTTCCACGCCGGAAGGCGCCGTCAGCACGGTGAAGATCGACGGATCCGGGTGATCGAAGAGCACCGCCCCCACCGGGCAATAGGTCTTCATGTCATACTTGCAAGGCGCATAGTTGCCGTGCCACGCCACGATGTCGAGCGGGCTGTGCCCGATCTCGGTCGCATGAAACTGCCCGCACCACTTGATCACGACCCGCGAGCGCGCATCGCGGTCCTCAAAGGCCGCGACCGGCGTCTTGAAGTCGCGCGGATTGGCGAGGCAGTTCGCCCCGATCGGGCCGCGCCCAGGCAAGGCGAACTTCTGCCCGTAGTTTTCGCACACGAATCCGCGGGCCGGACCTTCGAGCACCTCGACCCGGCAGACTAGCCCGCGCGGCAGAATCGCGATCTCCTGCGGCTCGACGTCGATCACGCCGAGCTCCGTCGCGAATCGCAGCCGGCCAAGCTGCGGCACGACCAGAAGCTCGCTGTCAGCCGAATAGAAGTACTCGTCCTCCATCGAACGTGTCGCCAGATAGACATGCGCCGCCATGCCCACCTGCGTGTTCACGTCCCCTGCAGTCGTCATCGTGCGCATGCCGGTCAGCCAGGTCAGGTCTTCCTCGCCCGCTGGCACGGGATCCCAGCGATACTGGCCAAGCGAGGTGACATCCTCGACCACGTTTGGGGCGCTCTTCCAGTACGGCAGCTCGATCCTGTCGAACCGGCCGACATGACGCACCGAGGGCCGAATGCGGTAGCACCATGTCCTCTCTGGTCCCGGCGCCGTGAATGCCGTGCCGGAGAGCTGCTCGGCATAAAGCCCGTAGTTCACCAGTTGCGGCGAGTTCATGCCTTGGGGCAGCGCACCTGGCAGCGCTTCGGTTTCGAAGTCGTTGCCGAAGCCCGGCATGTAGCCAGGCACGGTTCCGGCCGGGGTCTGCGCCTGGCTCAGGTTCAGGGGTGCATGTGCATCATCCATTGCATCGCTCCTTCCTTGCCGTCACAAATATTGGTTGTAAATGTAACTAACAAGCCCTAGAAAGAGTCCCATGCGCCGCGATTCCGAATTCGATCCCCAGGATTTCCTGCCCTACCTGCTCAACCAGGCCGCCGAAACCCTGAGCCTTGAGTTCCAGAGACATTACCGAGGTCAGTACGGGATGCTTCGAACCGAGTGGCGGGTGCTGTTTCATCTCGGTTGCTACGGCGAGATGACGGCCAAGGACATCTGCGTCCGCGCCCGTCTTCACAAGACCAAGGTGAGCCGCGCCGTCGCCGCCTTGCAAGCGAAGCGCCTTCTGACCCGGCGCGAACTGGAGCGGGACCGCCGCCACGCCGTGCTGCAACTGACCGCGCTGGGACAAAGGGTCTTCGCCGACCTCTCCCGTGCCGCCCATGCATTCGACTCGAAGGTACGAGCCGCCATGACACCTGACGAGGCCGAGATCCTGCATCGCTGCCTGATCCGGATTGCCGGGTTCGAGACGGCGCCACGAGCAGGCTGAATCCTGCGGGACCGCGCAGAATTTGCCCAAGTTCACGCGTTGCCGTGCCGTGCGTCCAGCCCCGCGAACTCCAGGTCAGCGACGCTCCGAGAGAAGGGGCCGAATCGCGTCGTATATGCGCTGAGACGCGCCTCGGTGGCTTGCGTGAAACGCCTCAGCCTTCTCCGGCGACGTTTGCCCGATGGCCGCTCGAACCGCATCGGGCAGATCCTCCGGCGCATGGCAGACCGTCAGCATGCCTGCCGCTTCAGCCTCAACCGCCGGGAACTCGATGGTCCCGACACTCGGTCCGGTGATTACCGGCTTTCCGAGCGCCAATGGCTCGATGACGTTATGCGCGCCACGTGGGCCAAAGCCGCCGCCCACTATGACCGCGTCTGCCGCAGCAAGGTAGAATGTCATTTCTCCGAGCGAGTCTCCGACCAGGATCCTCGCGCTTCCGGGTTCCGAATGGGGATTCAAGCCCTTGTCGAAGAGATGGCTTCGCCACGCAATGTCGAAACCCGCTGACTGCAGGAATTCGCCCGACGCCTGGAACCGTTCCGGTGCCCGTGGCACCCATGTCACGAAAGGTGGATCAGAACCCGAGAACAGATCGACAAGCGCCTGCACGTAGACATTCTCCTCTCCCTCCACGACGCTTGCGATGGCGATGACCGTCTTGCCTTGAAGGCTGGCCCGAAATGCCTCGCCTGCCTGGATCTGCGTCTCGGGTGGCACGATGTCGAACCTGGTCTCCCCCGCAATGCGGACGTCGGACGCCCCAAGCGCCCGAAACCGCCTGGCCTGGGTCTCGGACTTGGCGAACACCGAGGCCATGCGCGCCGCTGGATGACCAATCAGCGACGCAAGACGCCGTGCCTTCGGCCAGCTGCCCGCAGGTATCTGCGCATTGACAAGCGCGAGCGGAACACCCGCCTCGCGCGCCGCTTCGATCATCCAGGGCCAGAACTCCATTTCGACCACGAGACCGACCCGTGGCGCATGGGAGGCGAAGAACCGCTGCCAGTAGTCAGGGCGATCAATGGGCAGGAAGCGCGCAGCCAATTGGCCAGAGACGATTTCGTCCGCGAACGTCCGTTCCACGCTGTTCCGCGCCGCCGGCGTGGCATGCGTCGTCAGGACACGATGCCCGTCCTGAAGTGCCAATCGCACGAGGGGCACAGCGGAATTGATCTCGCCAAGGGACACTGCATGCAGCCACAGATCGGCCGCGAATGGCGCTCCCTCCCCCTTCCGTTCTTCAAGATGGAGGCCGTATCCGGCATCACCCCGGGCTCGCTTTCGGAAGTACCGCCAAATGAGCGGGGTCAGCACCCGGAAAATGCATGCATAAAGGAAGAGAAAGATCCGATAGCGAAGCCTTGCAGGTTCCGACAAACTGAGAGCATTCATGGCACAATCACACCCTCGACATTCGGCCTGCGGGACGGTCTTCCCGATTTGTGGAAATACGTCAGGGATGAAAGGCCTGCAAGGGCGTCACCGGAGGCTGCTTCAAGGCAGGTCTTCGGCGCAGAGGCCGGAAAATTCATCAAGGTTGCGACATTCTCCCTTTTTTCCTGGCAGGCTTGGCGCTTCAGGCGGCTCCTGCACGCCGCAACATCGGCGGCCGGCAAGGACTCTCCACCGACCGGCGCCAAGTCACCCGGACATGCGCATTCTCTTGCAGAACAGCACTCGAGATCTCCTGAACTTCATTGTCAGGCCAGGAGACGTTTGGCATTTTGCCTTCAGCGAAGTATGTCGTCCCGACCTGCCCGCCTTCCGCGGGAAGCCCGTAGCGGTCCGATGCCCTGACGCACCGGAAACCCGCATTGAGAACCGAGAAGTGACCGCCTGTGTTTTCCGTGAACGAAATTGAAGCCGCACATCGGCTCGTGACACGTGCAATGTCCCCCACCCCGCAATATGCCTGGCCGCAACTGGGCGAACGCGCCGGCGCCGAAGTCTGGGTCAAGCACGAGAACCACACGCCAACCGGATCCTTCAAGGTGCGCGGCGCATGCACCTTCATTGACTGGCTTGTCCGCACCCGACCCGAAAGCCCGGGGATCATCACGGCAACCCGCGGCAACCACGGGCAAGGCCAGGCGCGCGCCGCCACGGCGGCCGGCCGTCGCGCGGTGATCTACATGCCGCATGGCAACTCGGTCGAAAAGAACGCGGCCATGAAGTCCTTCGGCGCCGAACTCGTGGAGTTCGGCCACGATTTCGACGAGGCGAAGGAAGAGGTGCTCAGGGTCGCCGAGCAGGAGGGGCTGACCTTTGTGCCGCCCTTTCACGAGGAGCTGGTACGTGGCGTCTCCACTTATGCCTACGAACTTCTGACCGCCGCTCCCGATCTTGACACGCTTTACGTTCCGGTCGGCTGCGGCTCGGGCATTTGCGGCTGCATTGCCGCCCGCGACGCCCTCGGGCGCGACACGAAAATCGTGGGTGTCGTCAGCGAGCAAGCACAGACCGTCAAGCTCTCGGTCGAAGCCGGTCGCCCGGTGGAGACCAATTCCGCACGGACCTTTGCCGACGGGGTGGCGGTTCGTGTCCCCGTCAAGGATGCGCTTGCGATCTACGGCGCAGGCGCAGAGCGCATCGTCACTGTCAGCGAAGCGCAGATTGCCGAGGCGATTCGCATCCTCTATCGCGACATCCACAATCTCGCCGAAGGCGCGGGTGCGGCGGCGCTGGCGGCATTGCTCAACGAAAGGGATCGAATGGCGGGGCGCAAGGTCGCCGTCATCCTGACCGGCGGCAACATCGACACGGACTGGTTTCTGAAGGTCATGGCGGGAGGCGTCCCGGTTCCGTAGCGCCAATGCGCCGGATGTGCCCGTTGCAGGCATCCGCATGCAGCCTTGAATCAAGGTGGAAGGGCTTACGCGGCTGCGCCGCCGGATTTGGCGAGCATTGAAGACGCGGCAAATTGCGCAGCACCCGGGAGAGCGCCACGCTGAATTCCTGAAGTGCCAGGCTGGCTATTCCTCGTCGCCGCCTTCCTCTTCGGCCCCTTCGGCATCAACCTCTTCGCCTTCAGTCTCCTCGCCTTCCTCTTCTTCGTCGGCGGCACCGGCAAGTCCGGACGGCGCGGCAATGTTGGCAATCACGAAATCGCGGTCAAT
>VXPN01000524.1:0-2813 GCA_009839535.1 Boseongicola sp. SB0662_bin_57
GCCCTGCAGCACCCTGTGTGCGGGCGGCTTGGGCAGGATCTCCCACCAGCCGTTGCCGTCCCCGTGCCTGGGAATGATGGACGGGCGCGGCACGAGTTCAGTACCCGCGTTCCGGATCGACAATGGGTGCCGGGCGCCCGCCATCCATCGCGACCTTGACCTGGGTTGCGATGAATTCTGCCGCCGACCGCTCGTTGGTCGGGGCAGCGGTATGGGGGGTCACGAATACGCCGGGATGCGCCCAAAAGGCGCTGTCCGCGGGCAGGGGTTCCTCGCGGAACACGTCGAGCGCCGCACATTCGACATGGCCGTCATCAAGAGCGTTCAGGAGCGCGCGGTCGTCCACGGAGCCGCCACGGCCGCAGTTGATGAGGAAGGAGCCCTTCGGCATTCGTTCAAGGACCGAGGCGTCCAGGATGTTCGCGGTGGCGTACGTGAGCGGAAGCAGGTTCACGAGAATGTCCGCATCCCGCACGACGGTGTCGAAAGCCTCGTTGCCATGCAGGCAGCGCACGCCCTCGATTCGCTTCGGGCTGCGCGCCCATCCGGTGACCGGAAACCCGAGGTCGCGCAATCGGATGCAGGCATCCTTGCCCGTCTGTCCCAGTCCGAGAACGGAGACACGGCGCTCGGCGTTCTCCGGATAGCGATGGTGCAGCCAGACGCCTTGATCCTGCTGGCGGGCATAGCGGGCGTAGAACCGGTGAAAGTGCAGGACCCAGTGGATGACATGGCAGGACATGTCGAGGACCAGCATCCTGTCCTGGAGGCGCACGATGGGGACGTGGGACGGCCATTCCGGATCGAAAGTGACGTGGGTGACGCCGGCTCCGATGGAGTAGATGTACCTGAGGCTGGGAAACGCCTTCAGCGCACCCGCCGGCGGCGCCCACACAACCGCGTACTCGACTTCGGCAACGTTGCCCGGATCGGCAATGGAGCGAATGTCGCTGCCGCAGCCCGCGGCCGCAAAGGCGCTGTGCCAGATCTCGGGGGTTGCGCTGTTCCAATGGAAGAGAATGGCCATGCCGACGGGTTTCCGCAGTCTCGTGACAATGCGGCCCACCCTGGCGGGTGGGCCGGTTGATGGCAGGTTGCCCTACTCTGCCGACATGGCCGCTGCAATGAGCGCATCCCAATCGGCTTGATTGTCCGCGATCCAGTCCCTGGCGATCTGCTCGATCTGGTCGGGTTCCTTCTCGCCGGCGTTCATCCGCAGCATCATTGCGCTGAGATCGCCTACGGAAATCCTCAGCCCGTTGAAGAACGCCATTGCCTTCGGGTTGGCATCGGCGAATTCCTTGTTGACAAGGATGTAGTTGTCGTTGGCGCCAAAGCCCGGATTGCGCCCGTCGGACCATTCGGTCATGGCGTCCGGATTGCCAGGCAGCGACGAGAACGGCGCATTCAGGAACACCACGTCCCTGCCTTCCCGCAGGACTCCCATGATCCAGTTCGGGGCCCAGGTCGTGTAGAAGATCGGCTGGCCGGCCTCGTAGCGCTCGATCGTGTCGGCCATCAACGCGAAGTACTCGCCCTTGTCGTTGTTCACGTGATCGCGCAATCCGTAGGCGTCAAGATGGTGCTCGATCACCTTCTCGCAGCCCCAGCCAGGATTGCAGCCGGTGAGATTCGCGAGCCCGTCGCCATCCGTGTCGAAGAGCGCCCTGATCGCGGGATCCTTCATTTGCTCGAGCGCGCTGATGCCGTTTGCCTCGGCGGTCTTGATGTCGATGAAATAGCCCTGCATCGCGTTGGTGTACATGGGACCCGCGCGCACCAGCATTTCATCGCCGCCCGAGTTGTTGTAGAAGTCGTCATGGAGCGGTTTCCAGTGAACGGCGGTGAAGTCGGCGTCGCCCTGGCCGATTGACAGGTGGATGGCAGGGTAGTTTCCCGTCAGCATCTCGCCGTTTTCGTAGCCTAGCGCCGCGAGGCCGTCCTCGATCACTTCATAGATCAGCTGATGGTCCGTCCTTCCCGTGCTGATTGCCGTGACTTCAACGGCTGCGGCCGTGCCTGCCACGAGTCCGCCGGTTGCGGCGAGCACGAGCGATTTTGCCAAATGTTTCATTTGATCCTCCTTCATTTGACTAGGAACTGGATTGGCGTTCGGGGTGGAATGTCCGCGCTCGCAGCCATCCGACCGGGCCCTGTTCCCAGAGCCCGCGGTTGCCGCGGTCGCGACGGGTGAAGCCGAAGCCTTGCGTCACGCGGTCGAAGATGATGGCCAGCAGCACGATGCCGAGCCCGCCGACGGAAGCCCGCGCGAGGTCAAGCTGGCTGATGCCCACAAGCACCAGGCGGCCAAGCCCGGCGACGGAGATCATCGAGGCAATGACGCTCATCGCCAGTGACAGCATCACCGTCTGGTTGATCCCGGCCATTATCGTCGGGCGGGCGAGCGGCAGCTCGATGGACAGGAGGCGCTTCCAGCGTGACGCGCCGAATGCATCCGCCGCCTCGACAAGATCGGTCCGGACCTCGCGCAGGCCAAGGTTCGTAAGCCGCACCAGCGGCGGCGTCGCAAAGAAGGCCGTGACGATGACGCCCGGCACGTTGCCGATTCCGAAGAGCAGGATCACCGGGACAAGGTAGGTGAATGACGGGATCGTCTGCATGAAGTCCAGCACCGGACGGACCGCCATCCAGACTGCGTCCACGCGCGAACACAGGATGCCGAGCGGAATGCCCACTGCCGTCGAGATGGCCACGGCGGTCACCAGCACTGCCAGGCTGGTCATGGCCGCATCCCAGGCGCCGATGATCCCGATGACGATCAGCCCGCAGAAGGTCAGGAGCGCAGTGGCGCG
>VXPN01000524.1:2913-4281 GCA_009839535.1 Boseongicola sp. SB0662_bin_57
TCGACGACAATCGCCATCAGCACGATGCCCAGCCCTCCAACGGTAGCGCTTCCGAAATCCAGCCGCCCGATCCCTTCAAGAACGATCCTGCCGAGCCCGGCGACCGAGATCATCGAGGCGACCACGGCCATGGACAGCGACAGGAGGACCGTCTGGTTCAGCCCTGCCAGAATGGTGGGCCGGGCCAGCGGCAGCTGGGTGCCGAAGAGAACCCGTGCCTCGCTCGCGCCGAATGCCCGCGCTGCCTCGACGAGGTCGCTGCGCACCTCGCGGATTCCCAGGTTGGTCAAGCGTATCAGCGGGGTGATGGCGAAGATGCAGGTCACGATCACGCCGGGCGTGTCGCCGATGCCGAAGAGCATGACCACGGGCACGAGATACACAAAGCTCGGGATTGTCTGCAGCAGGTCCAGGATCGGGCGCAGGACGCGAAAGAACCCGTCGAAGCGTGCGGCAAGAATGCCTGTCGGCATCCCGATGACGATGCAGATCGTCACCGCCGAGATCACGATCGACAGCGTCGTCATCGCCGCCTGCCACGCGCCGAGAAGGCCGATCAGCGTCAGGCAGACGAATCCCGTCAGCGCAAGGCGCCGTCCCGAGAGAAGGTAGCCTGCGACCGCTGCGCCGAGGATGCAGAGCGCCGGGGGAACCGCCT
The DNA here is from genome assembly GCA_009839535.1 of Boseongicola sp. SB0662_bin_57. Lineage (GTDB taxonomy): Bacteria > Pseudomonadota > Alphaproteobacteria > Rhodobacterales > Rhodobacteraceae > JAJEFO01. The sequence continues at coordinate 3,572 of VXPN01000524.1, forward strand.
CCATGCCGCCCTGGACGAACTTCAGGAACGACTGGACCGGAACCTTGGCCACAAGCAGCGTAGCCCGGCTGTGGCCGACGATCCAGTCCAGGAGGTTTTCGGCCCAGGTCCCGAAGGGAACCGTGAAATGGTCGAACGGATTCAGGAACGGGTCCATGGCTCTATCTCCGCCGCAGGTCGCGCCCGACGGCGGCGAGGACTTCGGAACGTCCGATACGCCCGACCAGGCGATCCCCGTCCCTGATGGCCAGATGGTCTGCGCCGTTCGCCAGCGCCCCGATGACCTCGGGCAAGGCGGAGTCCGGGCCGAGAACCGGGGCGTCCGACGACACGTCTCCCGACACCGTGATTTCGCTGGCAGAAAGGTATTTCAGCGTGGAGATCGAGCCCACGAAACGGGCGACATAGTCGGTTTCGGGACGAAGCACTATGGCTTCAGGCGTGCCGATCTGGTCGACCCGTCCATCCTTCATCACCGCGATGCGGTGGCCGATCCGCATGGCCTCGTCCAGGTCGTGCGTGATGAAGAGCGTTGTCTTTTGGGCACGTGCGGAGAGTTCGAGAAACTCGTCCTGCAAGTCTCGGCGGATCAGCGGGTCCAAGGCGCTGAACGGCTCGTCCATGAGCAGAATGTCCGGGTCGGCGGCAAGCGCCCGCGCCAGTCCGACGCGCTGCTGCATGCCGCCGGAGAGCTCGTCCGGATAGCGGTC
>VXPN01000524.1:4381-6926 GCA_009839535.1 Boseongicola sp. SB0662_bin_57
TCGATCAGATCGACGCCATTGAGCACACCAAGGAAGACAGCCTGGTCACCATCGCCACCACGGCCGGGGTGTCAACATACTGGCTCATGCCGAACATCGGGCGCTATCGACGGATCAACCCGAAGGCGGACTTCCGGCTCCTCGTGTCACATGATCTTGTCAACCTGGTTCAGTCAGATGTGGACATCGCGATCCGCTACGGTCCTGGCACATGGCCCGGCACTTCGAGCATTCTCCTGCAGCGCCAGCAGATCCTGCCTCTCTGCAGCCACTCGTTCTTCAGCAAGTTCGGTCCGTTCGAGACAATCGACGATCTGGCAGGCGTTCCGCTCCTGGAGTTTGAATCCGCACATGATCCTTCATCGATCTGGATCAACTACTTCCGGGACAAGGGATCGGTCCTGGGAAACCACACACGGATGAGTTCCTATGATTCCTACATCAATCTCGTGCAGGCGGTTCTGGACGGCCAGGGAGTCGGGTTGCTGGGCTCTCCCTTGATGACCCAGTTCCTTGACAGCGGCGTTCTCATGGTTGCCGTCGCAACCGAGCCGCTTCAGCAACACGGATACTACCTTTGCCAGCCGGAAGGATCGTCTTCCTCGCGTACCGTCACGGACTTCCGCGACTGGTTGCGAAGCGAGCTCAGCGCGGCAGCAGATCCACTGGATGAAGTCGGAGCCTCCTGAATTCCTGCGTAAGCTGGCGTTTCGCTGGCGGGAAATAATTTGTGCGATTGCCGGTGCGACTGGTTGGCGGATACGTTTCGCCGGGGAAGCCCGATGAGTAGCACTGTCGAATCCGGCATCGAAAAGCCTAGGCGCGGGGGCGGGGCGGCAGCGCGCAGGATGGCGCGGCTGAACGCACCGGTTGTCTATCCGTCGACCACCATACGGAATCTCCCGACCTACGAGATCCTTGCGGTCGACGGGCTTGAGGCGATCGACGACCACGCGTTGGGCATTCTCGAAAATGTCGGGATCGAATTCAGGGACGACGCGTCGTCGCAGATCTGGCGCCGCGCCGGAGCGCAGGTCGACGGCCATCGAGTCAGGATGCCGCGCGAACTGGTCCGCAGTCTCGTTGCCACGATCCCGGACGAGTTCGACTACCACGCCCGCAACCCGGAACGCACCGTTCGCGTCGGGGGGCGAAACATGATCTTCGGTCCCGCCTACGGCACGCCGAACCTGATCGACCTTGACGGAGTGCGCCGACAGGCAACCGCCGACGACATGCGGATGCTGATGAAGCTGCACCATGTCAATCCGGCCATCCAGTACAACGGCGGCTACACGCTTGAACCGATGGACATTCCGGTGCCGCACAGGCACCTGCACATGGTTGAAGGCAGCTTCCTGGCAACGGACAAGCCGATCATGGGCTCCCCGCAGTCCGAGTTTCAGGCAAGGGACTGCATAGAGATGGCGCGGCTGGTCTTCGGTTCGGAACGAATGGACCGGGACGTTGTCATGACGGCGATCTTCAACTGCAACTCGCCATTGGTCTGGGACCAGACCCAGCTTGACGCCGTCCGGGTGTATGCATCCGAGAACCAGGCGCTTCTCATGTCACCCTTCGTTCTTTACGGGGCCTCGACGCCAGTGCATTCGCTTGCTGCCACGGCGCAGATCATTGCCGAAGTTCTTGCCGGACTCGCCTTTACCCAGATCATAAGGCCCGGCTGTCGGGCGGTGATGGGAGTGGCGCCGATGGGAGTCTACATGAAGAGCGGCTCCCCGACCTTCGGGTCCCCGGAAGTGTCGCTGGTCATGTACATCTTCGGGCAGATGGCACGGTACTACGGCGTTCCCTGGCGGACCAATGGAGCCAAGTCGGGCGCAAAGGAAGACGACCTCTACGCGGGGTACGACTCCATTCTCAAGGTCTACCCGGCCATCCTTGGCGGCTGCAACCTGCTGACGCATTGCGGCGGCACCATCGAGGGATCGCTTTGCATCTCCATGGGAAAGCTGGCGGCGGACGCGCAGCAGATCCTGGGATTCCAGACCCTGCTCACGGGGGTGTCGTTCGAGGACATGGAAGCCGCCCTTGCCGATCTGGCGAGAATCGGGCCCGGCGGACACTTCTTTGACGAGGACTATACGCGTGCGCACATGCCGTTTCTGGATGAGGTGCAGGACAACGAACGCTACGAGACTTGGGTCGCCGGCGGATCGAAAACCGTTGGCGAACGTGGATGCGCCTGGTGTCGCAGCATGCTGGAACGCTATGAGGAAGAAAGGCCGCCGCTCGACGAAGGAGTCCGTGACGCCCTGCGCGAATACGTGGTGCGGCGCGAAGTCGAGATACCGGGCGAACTGGTCTGACGGGTCAGCCGGCGATGTTCTCTCCAACGGTTGGCCATGCATGATCCGTGCAACGGATCTGCTTGCCGCGATGGCATCGCTGTCCGGAGGATTCAGTTCTGCCTCGTGGCGCCAGGCTACCGGAAAGACCAACCCGCGAGAGACGCAAAGCTGCCGCTCGATTCCGACAATTCTGGCAACGGCCCGGGACGCTGTGCCATTCATGCGGCGTGAAG
>VXPN01000180.1 GCA_009839535.1 Boseongicola sp. SB0662_bin_57
TGACAATGTCCGCCGCTTTGCGGAGGCGCAGAAGGACACGCTTCAAGACATGGAGCTTGAAGTCGTTCCTGGGCTGGTGGCCGGGCAGAAGGCGATTCCGGTGAGTGCGGCCGGATGCTACGTGCCGGGCGGTCGCTACAGCCATGTCGCGAGCGCGATCATGACCGTCACGACTGCAAAGGTCGCCGGGTGCGGGCATGTCGTCGCCGCTTCCCCTCCTCGGCCCGATCAGGGAATCGCGCCCGCAATTGTCTATGCCGCACACCTTGCCGGCGCTGACGCCATTCTCGCCATGGGCGGCGTGCAGGCCGTCGCGTCCATGGCGTTCGGGCTGTTCGGACTGCCAAGGGCAAGCATTCTCGTCGGCCCGGGCAACCAGTTCGTGGCCGAAGCGAAGAGAATCCTCTTCGGCGAGGTCGGGATAGACATGTTCGCCGGCCCGACCGACTCGCTCATCCTCGCGGACGCCAACGCGGACCCCGACATCGTGGCCGCCGATCTCGTCGGCCAGGCGGAGCACGGCTACAACTCGCCCGTCTGGCTGGTTACGGATGACCGCGCGCTCGCGGAAAGGGTGATGGCCATCGTTCCGGACCTGATCGCGGACCTGCCCGAGACCAATCGCGGGAATGCCGAAGCCGCGTGGCGAGACTATGCCGAGGTCATTCTCTGCCAGGATCGCGAAGAGATGGCAGCAACCGCCGACGAATGCGCGCCGGAACACCTGACCGTGCAGGCGAGCGACACGGACTGGTGGCTGTCACGCCTGACCTGTTACGGATCGCTGTTCCTCGGCGAGGAGACCACGGTGGCATTCGGTGACAAGGCCTCGGGCCCGAACCATGTGCTTCCGACATCAGGCGCCGCTTCCTACACGGGCGGCCTTTCGGTCCACAAGTTCCTGAAGATCGTGACCTGGCAAAGGGCAACGCGCGAAGGGTCGAGGCCGATAGCCGAGGCGACGGCGCGCATCTCGCGTCTCGAGGGCATGGAAGGGCATGCCCGAACGGCAGACATCCGGCTCGCAAAGTACTTTCCCGGCGTGAACTTCGACCTGAGCGCCGATGACTAGCGGGCTGCAATCACCAGTGGCGCCATCCCGCCCCAGGCCAGGTGCCGCGCCGTGAAGGCGCTCGTCTATACCGGCCCCGAAGCGATCGAGTTTCGAGACGTGCCCGACCCCGTGCCCGGGCCCCAGGACGAAATTGTTCGCATTGCGTCCGTCGGCATCTGCGGCAGCGACATGCACGCCTATCTCGGCCATGACGACCGGAGGCCCGCGCCGTTGATCCTCGGACATGAGGCCGCAGGCACTGTCGAGGACGGGCCGAACGACGGGCTGCGCGTGACGATCAATCCGCTGGTCACCTGCGGCGCCTGCAAGGCCTGCAGGTCCGGGCACGACAATGTCTGCGCAGGCCGCCAGATCATCTCGATGCCGCCGCGCGAAGGCGCCTTTGCCGAACAAGTCGCGATTCCGCGGAACAACCTCGTCGAAGTGCCTGCGGAAGTTCCGATGGAAAAGGCGGCCCTGACGGAGCCGATGGCATGCGGCTGGCATGCGGTGCGCCTCGGCCTGGCCGCTCTCGGTGAAATCCCGGAGAGCGCCCTGATTCTTGGCGGCGGCGCCATCGGTCTTGGTGCGGCGCTCGCGGCAAGGGCGCAAGGGGTGACCGGCATCAGGATCGTCGAGCCGCACGCCGGACGGCGCGCAACCCTGGAGCGCTCCGGGATGGACGCCGTGCCGCCGGAGGACCTCGAACCGGGCGCCTTCTTCGATCTCGTGATCGACGGCGTGGGCTATGCGAACACGCGCAAGGCTGCATCGGCGCATGTCCGGCCCGGCGGCGTGATCACTCATGTCGGCCTTGGCGAGGCCGAGGGCGGTCTGGACGTCCGCCGATTGACACTTCAGGAAATTACGTTCATCGGCACCTACGCCTACGCGGCCCAGGACTTTCGCGACACCGCCATGGCCATCTTCGACGGGCGCCTCGGACCCCTCGACTGGACCGAGATGCGGCCGCTCGCGGACGGCGCCGGCGCGTTTCGGGACATCCGCGCCGGCCGCGTGGACGCGCCAAAGATCATTCTCTGCCCGGAAGGAGGGCCTGCGTGAACATTCATAAGCGGATAGCCGGCGATCTCGTCGCCGCGGGGATCGGGTTCGTGACGACCGTCCCTTGCAAGCAGCTTGCCGGCGTGATCGAGGAAGTCGACAGGCATCCAGAGATCCTCCACGTTCCCTCAAACAAGGAGGATGAGGGCATGGGCCTTTGCGCCGGCGCGTGGATGGGTGGCCGACGCTCCGCCATAATCATGCAGAACACGGCACTTGGCGTGACGATCAACACCCTTGCAACGCTGATCCAGTTCTACCGCATGCCGCTGCCGATGCTGATCTCCTACCGCGGAGAGCCAGGCGAACCGGTTGCGTGCCAGGTGGAGATGGCCGTGCACACCAAGGCGCTCCTCGCACAGCTGCACATTCCGGCCTACCACTTCCATCGCCAGGAAGACGTCGAGGAACTGCCCAAGATTCTCGACTACACGTTCATGTGCTCCAAGCCGGTCGCAATCCTGACCGATGCGTCATTCTGGGGAGGATACTGAATTGATCCGGTCCGAAATCCTTCAGGAGATCGCGCCGATCCTGCGCGACCATCTTGTCATCTGCAACATCGGCATTCCGAGCCAGGAACTGCACGCAATCGATGACCGGCCGACGAACTTCTACATGCTGGGCACGATGGGGCTGGCCTCGTCCATAGGCCTGGGTCTTGCCCTCGTGCAGCCAAAGCCCGTGATCGTGATTGACGGCGACGGCTCGATCCTCACCAACCTCGGAACATTGCCCACGATCGCGAACAATCCTGCGCCCAACTACATTCTTCTCGTGGTCGACAACGGCTCCTACGGCTCTACGGGCGACCAGCCGACCTATACGGGCCGGAAGACGTCGCTCGCCGGCATGGCAAGGGCGGCAGGCTGCGAGCGCGTCGTCGAATGCCGCGCCGAAGAGACCGGCGACGTGCTCCAAGAAGCGCTGGAGGCCGACGAGGCAACGGTCATCATCTGCAAGTGCGAGAGCGGCAACGCGAAGATGCCGGTCATCACAATGGATCCGGTGGCCATTCGCGACCGATTCATGCGGGCCGTGGCGACTGACTGAACCGACCTTCCAATCCTCGCGTGGCTCAGTTGCCGTAGATGTACGCGGGCAGCCAGGTCGCGATCGCCGGGAACAGGAACACTATGGCCAGGCCCAGGAGCTGGATCACCATGAACTGCATCATGCCGAGATAGATGTCCTTCAGGTCCCAGCTCGGCACCACGCCCTTCAGGAAATAGGCCGATAACGCCACCGGTGGCGACAGCCATGCCGTCTGCAGGCAGACCGCCACGAGAATGGCGAACCAGACCATGTCGACCTGCAGCTCGATCAGCAAGGGATAGAGGATCGGCAGGATGATGAGCACGATGGGCACCCATTCCAGCGGCCATCCAAGCAGGAAGATCAGGGCGAGGATCAGGATGACCACCATTGCCGCCGAGAGCTCCCAGGAAAGCAGGAGTTCCGTGATCATGGTCGGCGTGCCAAGTCGCGAGAAGACCGCGCCGAAGAAGTTCGAGGCCGCAACCAGGAAGAGGATCAGAACGGAGATCTCCAGCGTCTTCTTCAGCGCGTCGTAGGCGCTCGACCAGGAGAACCTGCGATAGAGAAGCGTGAGCACGATCGACCCGAACGCCCCCATTCCTGCGCCTTCCGTGGGGGTGGCCCATCCCGTGAGGATCGAGCCGAGCGCAAAGGCGATCAGGACTGTCGGCGGCACAAGGCCCAGGAAGAACTCGCGCCAGACATGCGACCGGTCATCGGGAATCAGTTCATCCGGCAACGGCGGGCCAAGCGACGGGTTCAGCCAGCACCGGGTCATCGCGTAGACGAGATAGAGCACCGCCATCATGATGCCCGGAAAGATCGCCGCCGCGAAGAGATCGGTCACCGGGATCTCGAGGACAGGCCCCATGACGACGAGCATGATCGAGGGCGGGATGAGGATTCCGAGCGTGCCGCCGGCGGTGATCGTGCCGGAGGCGAGACGGACGTCGTAGCCCGACCGGTTCATGGTCGTCGCCGCCATGATGCCGAGAATGGTGACGCTGGCGCCGACGATTCCGGTGGCGGCGCCGAATATGACGCTGACGAACAGCACGGCGACGAAGAGCGATCCCTTCATCCGCGCCAGCATGAGCTGCACGGCCGCGAACAGCCGCTCCATCAGCCCGGCCTGCTCCATCATGAATCCCATGAAGACGAACAGCGGCACCGCGGCGAGCGTCTGCTCCATCATCGATCCGTAGACCTGGAGCGTCATCAGGAAGACCGTGAGCTTGATGCCGAAGCCCCAGGCGCCAAAGACGAATCCGAGGAAAATGAGCGTGAAGGATATCGGGAAACCCACAAAGATCGCGAACAGCATCGCTCCGATCATCAGGAGCCCGATTGCTTCGTTGGCAATCTCGAACATCAGCGTGGCCACCGTCCGCGCGTCGCCGCATACCACGACTTGAGGATCTCGGAGACACCCTGGAGCACGAGGAAGAAGACCCCGGTGGCCAGGGCTATCTTCACGGGCCAGACAACCGGCGCCCAGGTGCTGTCGCCGGCGCGTTCGTTCTGCAGGAAGCTCTTTTCGGCGAACCCGTATCCCGCCCACAGAAGAAAGATCATCCCGGGCATGAAGAGCGTGACATAAAGCAGCAGATCGACGCGACCCTGCGTCTTCACCGAGAATCCCCGGTAGATGAAGTCCGCGCGAATGTGAAGGCCGCGCATGAGGGCATAGGCCGCGCCAAGCATGAACGACGTGCCGTAAAGCATGCGCGAGATGTCAAAGGCCCAGAGCGTGGGCGCGAGGAAGAACTTGCGGGCGATGACCTCGTAGACCATCGCGACGATTATCGGGGCGACCATCAGGCAGACAACCCGGCCCTGCCACTCCGCGAACCAGTCCAGCGTCCAGACGATCCGTCTGGCGAGGGGATGCATGTCGTCCGGCAGGGGAGAGTCCGGCCCGCCACGAGCCTCGGCCAGCATCTCGTCGCCGGCATCAAGGTCGATGTCGTCGAGGTCGTTCACCTCATTCCCTCCCCATGGGCCTGCCGATGTCAACCACGTGCGCGCCTCGTCTGCAAGGTCCGTCAATCCCGGTTCGCGCCGGAACGCCCGGCCTTCCCTGTCACGAGGGGGCCGCGATCGCATCCCGCGGCCCCCTCGCTTCAGTCACTTGCCGAGAAGCTGGTCGGCGTAAGCCCGGCCCAGGTTCGCGTTCGAGGTCTGCGCGCCTGCCCAGAACGGAATCGCGGTCTTTGCGAAGTCCTTCTGGGATTGCCAGACCTTGGCGAAGAACTCGTTCTCGGCCGCGTTGGTCTCGAGCGCCGCGTTCGCAGCGTTCATGTATTCCGAGAAGTAGTCCTCGGGCGTGTCGTGAAGCTGCACGCCATGGTCGTTGATGAGGCTGTCCAGCGCCTTGCCGTTCTCGTTGATCCGGTAGGCCAAGGACTTCATCAGCGAGGCGTTGGCCGCCACTTCGATCGCCTTCTGCTGGAGCGGAGTCAGCGAATTGAACACGTCCTTGTTGATATAGATGTCCGCGTTCACGACCACCTGATGAAGGCCTTGCAGGTAGTAGTGCTTCAGCACCTTCTGGAAGCCGAAGACCGAGTCCGGCTTCGGGCAGCACCATTCCGCGGCATCGATCGTGCCCTTTTCGAGCGCCGGGAGGATATCGCCCCCGCCCATGGCAACCGACGCCACGCCAATGTCCTTGTAGGTCTGGCCTGGAATGCCCGGAGGCGTGCGGAAGCGGTACTTGCGGAAATCATCCATCGACATGATCGGCTCCTTGAACCAGCCAAGGGCCTCGGGACCAACGGGCTGGAGCATGAAGCCAACCACGTTCACGCCCATCTCGTCCCAGAGCTGCTCGTAAAGCTCCCTGCCGCCGGCCGCCAGGAACCAGCTCAGAAAGGCGATGTTGTCCATGCCGACCCCGGCGCCCGCGACGGGCGAGCCGAAGAGCATCGCGGCGGGATGCTTGCCCGACCAATAGTGCGTCCAGGCAAACCCGCCCTCGATGAGGCCTGCGTCCACCGCGTCAAGCGTTTCCTGCACGCCGACGACGGCACCGGCGGGCAGCACCTCGATCACGACCTCGCCGTTGGTCAGCGCGCGCACGTCTTCGCCGAAGTCCTTCAGCATCACGATCTCGTCGGCGGTCGCCGGGATCACCGATTGCACTCGTATCACTGTTTCGGCGAACGAGGCCTGCGCCATCATCGCCACCCCGACGGCGGCTGCCGCGGCGGTCCTGGTCAGTCTTGGAATTGCGAACATTTCCGTTCTCCCATTTTGCATGCCTTCCCGAACTTTCAGAAACCGGCCGCCGAAGGCGGTGCGACCGGATTGTCTCAGCTCCGTTCAGTGCCCCCTGCCAAAGTCCATGCCTTCAACCAGGCCGAGCATGGGGCCTACCCCGTAGTTCACGTCGAACACGCCGCGAAACAGCATTTCTCCCGCGACGTAGACCAGCACCAACAGTCCGACCCAGGAAATCCATTGATACCGGGCAAGGACCTTCATGATTATCGTTGCCGCGAATGCCATCAGCAGGATCGCGAGGGCGAGGCCGAAGACCAGGAGCCGCACGTCTCCGTCCGCAATCGCTGCAACCGCAAGCACGTTGTCGAGCGACATGGACACATCCGCCAAGGTGATCGTCCAGAGTGCCGAGGCGAGGCTGCGCCGCGGCGCGCCCGTGTAGCCGGCATGCGGATCTCCTGCCGCCTCCAGCACCAGTCCGGCCTTGGCGTCAACATTGCCCCGGATCTCGGAATAGAGCCTCCAGCACACCCA
>VXPN01000314.1 GCA_009839535.1 Boseongicola sp. SB0662_bin_57
GAGGTCCACAGACCTGAATGGCTTCCCCGTATCGCCAGCCTCACTGCAGGGGCCGTCGCACCCCAGGCTGAGCGGACGCGCACCGCATCGCCGTCCGAGGCGTCGTCGCGGAATCCGACCGACGTTTCCCATGATCCCGCCGAACCGGCAGACACGCAGCAGCGTCCGGACCGGGAACTGCAGCCGGCCACCGCCCTCGCCGGACGCATGGATGACAAGCCCGTTGGCGCAGTCTGGAGGCCGGTGCGCGACCTGGCGCCGGAGCATCACGGCTTTTCGCACGAGCCCGCCCGGCAGGCGGCAACGGGCTGGCGGGAAGCCAGACGGAAGCTCGAGGATCCGGGGATCGACCGGTCTCCCATGGACGTCTGGCTCCGGTCCCAAAGGAGGGCCTTCGCGATCGAGACCGGCCAGATCGAGGGCCTGTACCTCTTGCGCCGGGGTGTTACCGAGACCTTGATCGCCGAAGGCTTCGAGAACGTGCGCGGATCGCACTCGGTCGGCGACATAGGCGACGACACGCTCAAGGGCCTCCTGCAGGACCAGGAAACGGCCCTCGAGATGATGTTCGAACACGTCAAGGACAAGCGGCCGCTGACGACGTCGGCGATCAAGGAGTGGCATGCGCTGCTGACGCGGCACCAGGACACGGCAACCGGCATCGACATGTTCGGAAACAAGGTCGAGATGCCGCTGCTCAAGGGCCAGTGGAAAGCACGGCCGAACAATCCTCGCCGGGAAGACGGGCACGTCCACGAATACTGCCCTCCCGAACAGGTCCCGTCCGAGATGGACCGCTTCCTGAAGTTCCACGAGAGTCATGCCGGGAAGGGCCTCGCTCCGGAGACGGAAGCGGCCTGGCTGCACCACGAATTCGTGCGTATCCACCCCTTCCAGGACGGCAACGGCCGCATATCCCGGCTCCTGATGGCCTATGCATACGCCAAGGCGGGGGAATTCCTGCCCGTGATTCCGGCCGACGGAAAGACCGGGTACATCGCCGCACTCGAGCTCGCGGACGCCGGGGATTTCCCCTCGTTTGTCCGGTATCTTGGACGACTCGCCGCCGACAGGTCTGCCGAAGCAACCGATCGTGCCAATCTCATTCTGCGCGGCCGCACACACTACCGCCATGGAAACGGCGGCGTCACGAGGCGGGGCGTCTACCAGCCGCCGGCAACGAGCCTGGAGACGTCGCCGGCGGAGAAGGCCGAAGGCACTGAGGCGTCCGCGCGGAGTTCAGGCCACGCATCCGATGATCCTCCCGACCTGGAAGTTGAGCGGCAGCGAGAGGACAGGGAACTTCAGCTTGCCTGCGCCCTCACCGAACGAATCGCGCCTTCCCCTGACGACCGCGACCTCCACCGCCGGCTGCCCACGCCGGTGCATGAGACCCTTGCCGCGGCGGACAAGACCAAAGGAGTGTCCCAGGAGGCTGTCGACGAGCTTGCCGCGGAGATCGCCAGGGCGCGCGCCGAAGCCGACGTTCGCGTGAAGCTGACGCGTGAGTTCAGCGACGCCCCGCTCTTCGAGTCCAGGGCCCGTTTCGCAGGCCACCCGCGATTCTCCCGAGGCGACCTGCTCCGGCCCTATGACGCCGCCATAAAGGAGAGGATCGCCGCCCTTGACCGCAACACGCCGGTTCCCAGCGACCTGGAACGGCTCGTCGCAAGGGCCGCGGTCGCCTCGACAGGAACCGCGAGCGAGGACACGGCCCGGAAGATGGTGAAGGCGCTGAAATTCGGAGCCGTGCCTGAAGCCCAGGACATCCGGTCCAGGCAGATGGCGCTGCTGGCGAACCTCGCGCAGCCCAGGGAGAACGACACGGACGCAGACAAGGTCAGGCTGGCGCAGGAAATATACCGTTGCTTCACGCTCGACGAGACGAGCCAGATCTGCGAAGGCCGGGGACCGTTCCTGGAGACGTTGGCGAGCGATGCTGACAGATCCCGGGTGGCCGCCCGCTTCAAGGCCCTGCATGATGTCGAAGTCGCCGGACCCGCGCCCTGGGCCGTCCTGCACCGGACAGTGGCGGAGACGCTGGGCGAGCGTAACACAACCGGGGGGAAGCGTGCCGGGCGCACCGATCCCGCGGAGGCCTCCAGGTTCCCGACGCGCGAGAAGTGAGGCGGAGCAGGTGTCCTGCTGGGTCTTTATCTTGTCCTGAATGTCGATTAGCGCGTTGATCATCCCGCGCTTGAAAGCAGGCCATGACGTACGAACTCTTCAAGGACTTCCAAAGCGCTCTCGTCGGCGTAGTCGGCTTTATCGGAGTGATTCTCACTCTCGTAGGCAACGCGTGGCTGACTCGACGTCAGCACAGGTTTGAACAGGATCAGCTTCGCTTGATGGTAGAGGCCGGCCTGCGTGAAGAGCTTCGCGCATTCCTGGAAATGGCGGAGCGGAACGTGCAAAGCCTTGGCAACTGGGACAGCGACCGGAACCTGAACGTTCCGCGCATTCGTCCGCTCGTTTCCGAACGACTGATTCAGGATCTTGGATTGCTTGAAGCGGACAAGGCACAGGCCGCGCTGAAAGGCGTGATGACCGTGCGAGAGATGCACAGAAAACTGACTCTGCTGGCACGGTGCGTATCGGAAGAGTACATCACCATCGAAGGAAAAAATCATGAGCTTGTAAAGGCGGCTTACGGGAGTGTCCTGTGCAACCTGCGCAGGGCCGTTGATGCCCTTGAGCCCTGACGGGGCGGATTCCCAAGCAATGCGACGGCCCGAACTGCGCTCCCGGCCCTGTCAGGTGTCCGGTTTGGAAAAAGGGGATAAAATGGGGGATGTCGGGCAGTCTCGCCGCACTTTGCACGCCTGTTGCCGATAGCGACCCGCCGTGGGCGCGACTCGCACGAGCGACCTCCAGCTTAAGACAATTTTGAAATCCGTCTTGCCTGTCCCGGAATTCGTGCCATTGTAAAACATCTTTGAAATCCCCTCCGGAGGGACGGACATGCCGGAAGACGATTCCCTCGCCTGCAGGCTGGGTCGTGCGATCAGAAGGGAACGTCTGGCACAAGGGTTGCGCCAGACGGACCTCTCGCGCGTCAGCGGCGTCGCGGCGCCAACCATATCCGACATCGAGAACGCGGCCAGGGACACCCGCCTCTCGTCGGTCCAGCGTCTCTTGGATGTGCTCCTGCTTGATCCGGAAACCGCCCTGACAGGGAAGAGACCCGAGAAGAATCAGCCTTCTCGCGACGTGGAGCCTTACGACCTGAGCGTTCCACGATGAATGACATTCCCGTGTTCTTCGAGACGTTCCACGTCGGCGACCTCGAGATCGGGAAGCGCGGACACCCTTCCTTCAGGTACGATTCACGGTGGCAGGAGTCCCAGGACGCCTTCCCGGTCTCGACGACGATGCCGCTCGAGCGCGACCTGTTCGGACCCGACATCGTGCATCCCTGGGTCGCGAACCTTCTTCCCGAAGAGCGGCAGCTGGAGGCGATCGCGCGCAGCCTGGGAGTCTCGCGTGCGGACAGCCTCGGCATTCTCGAACGGATCGGCGGCGACGTGGCCGGCGCCCTCTCCTTCGGATCGCCGGTTCCGCGACAGGAGTGGGAATACGTCCCGCTGACGGAGTTCTACGGCGAACCGGATCCCGGCAAGGCGCTGCATCGTCACTTCGACGACCTGCACCGCCGTCCGTTCCTGGTCGGGGCGGATGGCGTCCGTCTCTCCCTTGCGGGAGGCCAGGAGAAGTCCGTCCTCGCCGTGATCGGACCGGACGGGCGACCGAGGCCCGGCCTCTGCGAGGACGGCGACCGGATCGCGGTCCCGATGGGCGGTGCGCCGTCGACGCTCATCGTCAAGCCGGACAACCCGCGCTACCTGAGCGGGATCGTCGAGAACGAGGCCTACTGCCTGTCGCTGGCCGCCGCGATCGGGATCGAGGCGGCCGAAACCGGCACCCTGCGGGCCGAGGGCCGGACGGCGCTGGCCGTCGCCCGTTACGATCGCGTCTTCGCGCCGGACGGGACCGTCCGCCGCCTGCACCAGGAAGACTTCGCCCAGGCCCTCGGCGTGTTTCCGGAACAGAAGTATGAGCGCAGCAGGCTGCCGGGGCCTTCCCTGTCCGACATCCTGGGCGTCGGAGGAAAGGCATGGTCCGTCGCCCGCAACGTACCTGCGTCACTGCCCGCGCCGGAACGGGACCGGATTCTCGACCAGGTCATCTTCAACGTTCTCGTCGCGAACACCGACGCCCATGCGAAAAACTACGCCCTCCTCCTGGACGCGCGCCAGCCCAGGCTGTCTCCCTTGTACGACGTTTCCTGCGTCCTGCCCTGGGACCACATAGACCAGAACTTCGCACAGAAGATAGCCGGGAAGAAACGCAAGCCCGGGGACATTGCGCCCAGGCACTGGGAGACGATCGCCCGCGACTCCGGCTTCAACGCGCATCACGTGCGCGAGCGGGTCGAGGAAATGGCCGACGGGATCTTCCGGAAAGGGCCTGAAGTCGCCTCGAAGGTGGCCGCGATGCCAGGCGTCTACCCAGGTGATGTCGGACTGGTTCGTGACAAGGTCCAGGACAACGCGCTTCGCATCCTCGGACGGTTCCCGCGTTCCGGACGGTCGACTCCAGAACGACCGGAAGGAGACGAACGGCCGCCGCCCGACCAATCCCGTTTCAGCGCTCCCCCGGACTCGTCAGGGCTCACGGCCACGGGCGCGCAAGTAGGTGAGCGGCAGAACGAGGACAGGGAACTGCAGCTCGCCTGCGCCCTCACCGAACGCATCGCGCCTTCCCCTGACGACGGCGACTTCCACCGCCGGCTGCCCGCGCCGGTGCGCGACACCCTTGCTGCGGCAGGCAAGGCCGAAGGAGTGTCCCAGGAGGCTGTCGACGCGCTTGCCTCGGAGCTCGCCAGAGCGCGCGCCGAGGCCGACGTTCGCGTGAAACTGACGCGTGAGTTCAGCGACGCCCCGCTCTTCGAGTTCAAGGCCCGTTTCGCGGGCCACCCGCGCTTTTCTCGCGGCGACCTCCTCCGGCCGTATGACGCCGCCATCAAGGAAAGGATTGCCGCCCTTGACCGAACCACGCCGCTCCCAAGCGACCTCGAACGGCTCGTCGCAAGGGCCGCGGTCGCCTCGGCCGGAACCGACAACGAGGACACGGCCCGGAAGATGGTAAAGGCGCTGAAATGCGGGACCGTGCCTGCCGTCGAGGACATCAGGTCCAGGCAGAAGGCAGTGCTGGCGGACCTCGCGCAGCCCGGGGAAAACGACACGGACGCAGCCAAGGTCAGGTCGGCGCAGGAAATCTACCGTTGCTTCACGCTCGGCGAGACGAGCCAGATCTGCGAAGGCCGGGGACCGTTCCTCGAGACGCTGGCGAGCGATGCTGACAGGTCCCGGGTGACCGCACGCTTCAAGGCACTGCATGACATCGAAGTCGCCGGACCCGCGCCATGGGCCGTCCTGCACCGGACAGTCGCGGAGACGCTGGGCGACCGGAACACAACCGGGGGGAAGCGTCCTGGGCGCACAGATCCCGCGGAGGCCTCCAGGTTCCCGACGCGCGAGGTGTGACGCATGGGGGATACAGTACCTATGCCGGTTTTAGGTCGACAATGGCGTCGAATGATCTTGAGCCGTCACTGCACGCTTGATCGGACGTGATCCGACGCATCTTGCGGCACGCCGTCGACGCACATAGGATGGGTCGCGCAAATGGAGGAGAGGCCTTGGCCGACACGACAGAACCAGCACCGCACGGCTTCACGCCGGAGCAGATGGACTGGATCGAGAGGCGACTCGAAGCGCACACGAACCGCTACCGTTCCGGGAGTGATCGCGGCGGCGAGCTGTCCATGCTCAAGTGGGCGATCGGCGGCCTCTTCGTGCTGGGGCTTGCCACCGCAGGCTACCTTGCGACGCAGATGCAGTCCGTCGAGAACGAGCTTCGCACCGAGATCGGATCCGTTCGCGACGAGCTCCGAGGAGAGATCGCCGCGAACCGAGGCGCGATCGCCGAACTCGCGGAAGGGCAGGCGCGCATCGAAGCCATCCTCGAGGAGCGGCTGCCGAGGGACAGGTGAGGCCCGGCCAACGCAAAAATGGGAAAAACAATGTATTTGAGGTTGGTCGCACCGGCACTTGTCATGATGTTCGCCGGCACAGTCGTCGCGGCACAAGAGGCATGCCGGGATCTTCAGTCTCATGACAGGGACGCCCTGCGGAGCCTGTACTACTACGCATCCCTGACGGAAGCGGCTGACTCGGGACAGCTGCCTCGCTGGACTTGCGAGGCTCCGGAAGGCGGCGTGCGAGGGGCGCCCCAAATCTATGCTGGAACAGGCGATACGGACTGGAACAGCTTCGCGGAAGCAAGCCTCCCTGCATGCAACAACGATGGTGCGACGCCATGTCTGCGCCGAATCTCCGTCGGTGACTTTGAGGAGCACTGGCACAGCATTGTCGAAGAGTTCCAGGACAATGGCAGATACGTTGCCGTGTACGAGCCGACGAGTGGCGGTCCTGCATACCTCATTTGCGATAGGAATGAACTTGACGTCAACGTCTTAGTGGAACTCTCGGAAATTCGTGCCCCGGTTGACGACGGAGATCTCCTGGGGCGGATCTTCAGGCCTGTGGTGTGGTTCGTTGATGACTTGTCGCGCGATGGGTTGGAAACCGTGACGCTCCGCAAGACGAACTATCTCGGGGACAAGCCCTTGCCGGAAACAGTCACGGCAATCCGGGGGACGAGACCTGATCGCATTGCGCAGTGGCTTGCAAACGCGAGAGCACTTTCCCCCTTCCACGAGTCCTGTGTCTTCGATGTCATGGTACGAATTGCAGGCCACCTTGCTGGAGCGGAAGGCCCGCATTATGCGGTTACGTGTAGCAGCTTGAGATCATCCGCGCCCTTGCTTGAGATCATCGCGGATTTGAAC
>VXPN01000366.1 GCA_009839535.1 Boseongicola sp. SB0662_bin_57
TGGTCAGGGGGCCGAACGGGTCGGGCAAGACGACACTTCTCAGGACCATTGCCGGATTGCAGCCGGCGACCAGGGGCGGGATGGTCCGCGACGGCGACGCAATTGCCTATGTGCCGCATGCCAACGGCGTGAAGGGCACGTTGAGCGTGGCCGAGAACCTCGCTTTCTGGGCCGGGCTTCACGGCGTTGACGGAGCGGACGCCGCGCTCGATGCGCTTGCCTTGGGCGCGCTGCGAAACCGGCGCGCGCAGACATTGTCTGCCGGGCAGAAGCGCCGGCTTGCATTGGCACGGCTCCTGGTGACCGGTCGTCCGCTCTGGCTGCTGGACGAACCCGCGGACTCGCTGGACGAGGCGTCCGCGAGACTCTTTGCGGATCTGGCGCGGGCGCATCTCGCGACCGGTGGCGCCGCCCTCATCGCGAGCCATTCTGATCCCGGCCTTGGCGCACGCGTGCTTGATGTCGCCGCCCACGGGCCGACGGGCGCGGATGCTCGTTTCGCTGACGAGGCGTTCCTGTGATCCGCCTTGTGCAGAGGGACCTGAGGCTTGCCGTTCGGGCCGGCGGCGGCTTCGGGCTGGCGCTTGCATTCTTCCTGATCGTCTGCGTGTTGGTGCCCTTCGGTGTCGGGCCTGAGTCCGGACGTCTTGCGACCATTGCCCCTGGCATGCTTTGGGTCGGTGCGCTGCTTGCCTGCCTCCTGTCGCTTGACCGGATCTTCGCAACGGACTTCGAGGACGGCTCCCTCGAGCTTCTCGCGACCGCGCCGCTTCCGCTTGAAGCTCTGGCACTGTCCAAGTCCGCAGCCCACTGGCTGACGACCGGCTTGCCGTTGTCACTCGTGGCCCCGGTCCTGGCCCTGCTGCTCAACCTGCCGTCTGCCGCGTATGGCTCATTGGTCCTGAGCCTGCTGGTCGGCACGCCGGCGCTTTCGATGATCGGCACCTTCGGTGCGTCCCTGACGGTCGGGCTGAAGCGCGGCGGGCTCCTTCTGTCCCTGCTTGTGCTGCCGCTTTACGCGCCGACCCTGATCTTCGGATCCGAGGCCGTCGGCCGCGCCGCGGCCGGGCAGGGCAATGCCACGCCGCTGCTCCTGTTGGCCCTGATCACGCTTGGCAGCCTTGCCGTCCTGCCCTTTGCCTGTGCCATGGCCCTTCGCGGCAACCTGCGTTGACCAGGACGAGAAGACGCACGGATGACGGCGCACGCGAAGAAGTTCGCGAGGGGTATCGTGACGGCAAGATCGCGCGGCCGCGCCATGTCATGACGCGGCAATTTGCGGCTCTCTCAGGCTCGGGCGTCGCCCACCAGTTTCCAGAGGCCCGGAATGACGAGTGCGGCAAGCACGAGCTTCAATCCGTCACCGATCAGGAACGGCCAGAGGCCCCATGCCAGGATCGGCTTGTCCCAGCCCAGGACATGTCCGAGCCACAGCAGGCCGGGGACGTAGATGATCGCGTTGCCGATCAACAGCGCGACGGCCATCCACTTGATGTCCCTGTCCCAGCCTTGGCGGGCGAACCAGCCCAGCGCCGTCGCGGCAAGGACGTATCCAACCAGGTAGCCGCCAGTCGTGCCCATCATGTAGGTCAGGCCGTTCGATTCAGCCGAACTGCTGGCGAAGACGTCATACCCGAAAGCGCCTACGGCCAGGTAGGCAAGGATGGTGGACAGGCCGAGGGCAGGGCCGTAGGCGGTGCCGATTGCCAGGACCGCAAAGGTGCCCATGGTGATCGGAACCGGCCACATGGGCACCTTGAGCTTTGCCGCGATCGTCAGGGCAAGAACGCCTGCGACAACGAGAGCGAGACGCTTGATCCAGATTCCGGTTTCGGTTGTCTCCCAGAACGTGTCAGCGAGAACCGGACGGTCGGCGAGCATTGTCATGGGCCTGTTCCTTTCTTCAGGATTCCGTTGGCGGGCGCATATCATGTGACGTCTTGATCGCGCAAGGCGGCGCAGCGCGAACAGGCGGCGCGGCAGCGGGCAAGGGGACAGAATCGCGACCGGCGCCAAACGGGCACGCCCGACTGCCGGCAGTGCCGCGGCAGTTCCGGCCTGTGGCTGACGGAATGCGTCGAGCGCAGGCGCGAAACGGCACATTCTTTGCGGAATTGCGGGTGCGGACATCAATCGGGCCGCGGTCACGGCCGAACGTCGCAATTTCGGGGACTTGAGCCTGCATTGCTGCCTCCTGATCCGGCAAAGGACACAACATTTTGAGCTTTTTGGCTTGAACAATCATAGAACATATGGCAGTTTGCGAAGCGTGAACGGTAACGTGAATCCAGACGAAACGCTGGACGGTCACGGCGCAATCGGCATGATGCAGGATGCAAGGAAGACGCCATGAAAGACATGAGCGGACACCCGAAGGACATTGCAAGGTCCGGGCTCCCGTCGAAACCGGCACTGTCCTCCATTGCCGTGCCGGCAGCGCAACACGGCGGTTCTCGCCCGACGCCCGAGGATTGTGCCTTGCTGTTCGATGGTCCGGTTGAGTCCGACGAGACCTTCATTGGATGCCTTGAGGAGAACAAGCACAAAAGCAGGAAACTGAACGCCGGACGCGGCGGAGTCGGCAAGGCGGTTGTCGCCGGCGTGAAGGATCGCGAGACCAGTCAGGTTGTCGCGAAGGCGATCCCGGACACCACCGCCAAGACGCTTCAGGGCTTCGTCGAAGACCGTACCGAGGGAGCGGTGCAGGTCTGCACTGACGGCGGGCGCGGCTGCGTGGGGATTGACGGGGCGCACGAGAGCGTGAATCACGGTGCCGGGGCGCACGTGCGCGACATGGCCCACACGAATGGCGTCAAGCCCTTCTGGGCCGCTCTCGAACGTTCACACAAGGGCACGTTTCACAAGTTCAGCAGGAAGCATCTGCGAAGGCGCGTTGATGAGTTCGCGGGGCGCCACAACGCCCGCAACGCCGACACCGTTGACCAGACGGGCCGGACCGCCGCCAGTATTGACGGGAAGCGGCTTGCTTACCGGACTTTGAGGGCGGACAACGGCTTGCTGTCGGCCGCGAGATCATCCAAGAAAGTGGAAAGAGCCCCGCATGTTTGGCGACGGGCTAGAGTATCATTGCAAGGTGATCTGACCATGACTGTTCGTTTCAAACTGCCGACCGAGGGAGACGCGGATGACCACAGACAGCGCGTTGCCATGCATTGAGCAGGCTGGCGCTTACAAGCGGCATTGGCCCTGCCCGATCAACGATTTCACCCCGGCGAGAACTGGGCGCATATGAAGCTCTTTTCCTGAGACAAGGCGCTACGTTCAAGACGTTAGCGGAGAAATTTGCTGCCGATGAAACTGCACTGCCTTCTGACTTCGTGTCCTGGCACGAGGCCGACGAAGCCGCCGCAGCCGTAATCGAGAAGCTGCACAGGCGTAGAGTATACAGGTTCGGCGTTCGCATAAACAAGGCTGGGGATTATCCAGCAAAACTGAGAGACGCCAAACATCCTGTCGAACTGCTCTACTATCAGGGCACATGGGAATTGAGCGAAATGCGGGGCCTCGCGGTGGTTGGAAGCCGAAAACCATCCGAGGAAGGTGCCAAACGGGCCGCACGGCTTGCAAAGGAGATAGTGCGGCAGAATTTTTCTGTAGTGTCTGGTCTGGCTGCCGGCATCGACACAGTCGCTCACCGTGCCGCCTTGGATGCCGGAGGACGGACAATTGCCGTTATCGGTACACCTCTTGGAGAAAAATACCCGAAAGAAAATTCCGAACTGCAAGATCACATCGCAGAGGAGCATCTTCTGGTTTCGCAAGTTCCAGTTCTGCGTTACGCGGCACATCCGTTCCAGCACAAGCGATACTATTTCCCACAGCGTAACGCTACCATGAGTGCCCTGACAGAAGGCACGATAATTGTCGAGGCTGGTGAGACATCAGGCACGCTGACCCAGGCTCGGGCGGCACTCTATCAAGGCAGGAAACTGTTCATTCTCGATAGCTGTTTCCAGAACCCAGCAATCACTTGGCCAGCGCGGTTCGAGAAAAAGGGCGCCATCCGAGTTCGAGAGCCGGACGACATTTGGAATGCGCTGGATACCCAATGAGTTTCACTCGGATTGACGAGTTGATCCGGAGCGATCACACCGCACTGAACGAGGACGATACGTGCATTTTTCTTCGCGAATACAAGGCAAACGCGGGCTACGAAGGCGAAACGAACAGCCTGATCTGGAACCTCAAAAAGAAGCCAAGCGAAAGCCACAGGCCGGGCTATCACCACAAGGAGCGATGCATTCAACAGGTTTCATCCGAGTTTGCACGTCACCTGCGCTCTGAGTGGCTGGACGTGGCGACGTTGATTCCTGTTCCAGGTTCAAAAGCTGCTGATCACCCTGACCATGATGATCGCATGGTTCGGATATGCAATGGAATCCGGGCCAACTTGGATGTACGCAGCATCGTTACACAAACCACTTCGACCAACGCGTCACACGTGGCAGGCGAAGGTCAGCGGCCATCCGTGGAAGAGTTGCTGGCGGTCTATCGGATCAACGAAGCATTGGCAGATCCGCCCCCGACGAACATTGGGATATTTGATGACGTTCTAACTGTGGGCCGACACTATCGCGCAATGCACACCATCTTATCGCAGCGGTTTCCCGACGTTCCAATCACCGGGATTTTCATCGCACGGACAATTCATCCAGACCCTTCATCGCCATTCGACGATTGACGACGGCACAACCCCATTGCCGAACGACATCGTCCATGCCATCCCGAAACCTCTCAAGAGCGCGGAGAACGCATGAACTATCGCTACGAGTTCGACGAGAGCAGGACTGACGACCTTCGGCTCCGGCGCGCCAGCTACGAAATCCTGCAGGCTGCCTACCGCGGGCTTCACGACGAGCTCGAAGCCTGGAACGGTCGCGTCCTTGAACAGGGTGCCTCGTCGCCTCCCTACGCACAGGAAGTTGAAGACTTCAACGGGATGATTGCATGAGGCGACGGGGAGCTCGCCCACGCCAGGTCCGGCGAGATCGTGGTGAGAGGAATCTCCGTCGGGAGTTCGCGGTATGCCAAGGCCGCGCTGACCCTGGCAGTCCATCGCCGGTGGGAGGACCGCGAGACAAGGGCACGCCAAGGCTGGCCCGACGCCGCCTTGCGCTCGCTTGAAGAAGACATCGATCGCGTCCGCAAGGTCACGGATGTCTTCAAACACGAGCCGAGCAACGTTCTGTGGCGGTTGATCCCCAGGCACCAGACGCCCGAGGCATCCACGTCCGCGCACCCTGCCTGGCACTGGGACGTCTTCATCAGCCACGCCGATGAGGACAAGGAAGACTTCGTCCGCCCTCTCGCCAGGGCACTTCAGGTGCGGGGCCTCTGGGTCTGGTTCGATGAATTCACGCTCACGGTTGGTGACAGCTTGCGCCGCTCGATCGACTCCGGCCTCGCGCGTTCGCGGTTCGGCGTCGTGGTGATAAGCCCACACTTCCTGGACAAGGAATGGCCGCAGAAGGAACTGGACGGCCTCACCGCCCGTGAGGTCGACGGGACCAAGGTGATCCTTCCCGTCTGGCACGGCATCACCGCCGAACGGCTGCGCGCCCGCTCTCCAACGCTTGCAGACCGCGTGGCCGCAAAGTCGACCAACGGGATCGATTATGTCGCAGACAAACTCGCTCAGACCATCATGACAGGACACGCGCCCACGGCTACTCGCTGAGCATCACCGGTCACGAGCACTTTGGAGATCCGTTTGCAACGGACGGGCAGGGTGCGCGAAAACCTCCGAAAGCGCACCTTTAGCCCCGCTTCCCACTTTCCTGCCGCGCCAGACCATTGGCTTAACCATTGAAATACATATGATTGTTAACCCAAGGACAAAAACATGGGTGTTCTTAACAAATGATGGAATTCAAGGATCTGGATCACAGGATCATCAGGGAGCGCGTGGACATGACGCATGTCTGGGGCGCATGGCGCGACGCCGACGACCTGCGCCTGCACAGCTTTCTCGGCTCGATGCACTGGGAGCGCCGGAACGGGAAGGAATACCTGTACAGACGGAAGGGGAAGACGGGAAAGTCGCTCGGACCCCGCTCGGAGGAAACCGAAAGGATCTTCAAGGCGTTCACCGAAGGCAAGGCGGACAACGTCGCTCGCCTGGCGTCCCTGAAGGAAGAGATGTCGAAACAGGCCGCCATCCTGCGCACGCTGGACGCCGGACGGCTGCCGGTGACGGCCGCGCATACCCTGCGCGTCCTTGACGCACACGGGAAACGGACGGGGCTGCGCGTCGTCGACACCAACGCGCTCTACGCCTACGAAGCGCTGGCGGGCGTCGTCTTCAGGTCCTCGTCCACGGCGACGGGCGACATCGATTTCCTGGTCGACGACCGCAACCGGCTGAAGCTGGTCACGGACGACGGTGACCCGACCGGGCTGACGCGGCTGATCCAGGCGAAGGTGGACGAAACCTTCCGTCCAAGACGTCCGGGCGACTTCCGCCTGACGAACGCGAAAGGCTACATGGTGGAGTTCATCCGCCCGCAGCCGAACCCCGCGTGGCGCAAGCGTCCGGGCGCCGACCCGGTCGAGGAGGGGGACGTGACCCCTGCGCCGATCATGGGGCTTCAATGGCTGGTCAACGCGCCCGCCGTTGACGCAACGGTCTTGGACGCGCTGGGCTTCCCCGCCCCGATGCGTTGCCCTGACCCGCGGTTCTGGGCGCTGCACAAGCTCTGGCTGTCCGGTCAGGAAGGACGGCACCCGGCCAAGAGGTCGAGGGACTGGGCCCAGGGCCATGTCGTCGTGAAGCTGGTCCGCGAGCGCCTTCCCCAGGGTGCGGCCCAGATTTGTTAAGTCATGCGGCGACCCGCCACTG
>VXPN01000236.1:0-1323 GCA_009839535.1 Boseongicola sp. SB0662_bin_57
TCGCCACTGATGGGTGATCTGCAGGCGCGTGCACGTGCAAGGACGACAGGAAGGCTGGCGGCCGAATAGGGCGTCCGGGCGTGACTGGCGGAAGCCGTCTGGGGCTGGCGCTTGCCGCCGAACAGGGATTAGAAGGACCCCGGAGCAAGGGCTCGAGACTAAGAGACAAGAAGGCAAATGGCTGAGTTCCTTACTACACCGCTGGGCACGCTTGTCATTGTGATCGTGCAGGTGCTGCTGATCGTGGCCTTCGTGATGATCAGCCTTCTGTTCCTGGTCTACGGAGACAGGAAGATCTGGGCTGCCGTCCAGATGCGGCGCGGTCCCAACGTGGTCGGACCGTGGGGCCTTTTGCAGTCGGTTGCGGATGCGTTCAAGTATGTCGTCAAGGAAGTCGTGATCCCTGCCGGCGCCGACCGGACTCTCTTCGTGCTTGCGCCGCTGATCTCGTTCGTTCTGGCCATCATGGCCTGGGCGGTGATTCCGTTCGACGACACGTGGGTCGTGGCGGACCTGAACATCGCGGTCCTGTACATCTTCGCGGTGTCGTCGCTGGAAGTGTACGGCGTGATCATGGGCGGATGGGCGTCGAACTCGAAGTACCCGTTTCTCGGTTCCCTGCGCTCGGCGGCGCAGATGATCTCCTACGAAGTCTCGATCGGCCTGATCATCATCGGCGTGATCCTCACCACCGGGTCCATGAACCTGGGCGACATCGTTCGCGCCCAGGACGGAAGCTACGGAATCTTCAGCTGGTACTGGCTGGCGCATTTCCCGATGCTGATCCTGTTCTTCGTCAGTGCTCTTGCGGAGACCAATCGCCCGCCCTTCGATCTGCCGGAGGCGGAGTCCGAACTCGTGGCGGGCTACCAGGTCGAATACTCGTCGACGCCGTTTCTCCTGTTCATGGCCGGCGAATACATCACGATCTTCCTGATGTGCGCGTTGACGTCGCTGCTCTTCTTTGGCGGCTGGCTGAGTCCGGTGCCGTTCCTGCCTGACGGGCCGCCGTGGATGATCGCAAAGATGGCGGTCTTCTTCTTCATGTTCGCGATGGTGAAGGCCATCGTTCCACGCTACCGCTACGACCAGTTGATGCGGCTTGGATGGAAGGTCTTCCTGCCTCTGTCACTGGCCTGGGTAGTGATAGTCGCCTTCCTGGCGAAGTTCGAGCTTCTCGATGGCGCATATGCCCGATGGGCGATGGGGGGCTGATGGCAAGGATCCGGAACATCATGTCCGAACGGGACGTGGTCAGATCGGGGGTGTCCTGATGGCGCAGATCGACTGGAACCGCACGGGAAAGTACTTCCTGCTTTGGGA
>VXPN01000236.1:1423-3349 GCA_009839535.1 Boseongicola sp. SB0662_bin_57
GAGACGATCGCGGTGATGGGCGTCTTTTGCGGCGTTCCCGCCATGTCGAGGGCGATGGCACTGGCGAATTCGGCAATGAAGCCAGGAACGGAGGGCGGCGACTGATGGCGCAGGTCCTGGCCTTCTACCTCTTTGCCGCAGCCTGCATTGCCGGCGGTGTCTTCACCGTCGTCGCCCGGAACCCGGTCCATTCGGTGCTCTGGCTGATCCTGTCCTTTCTGTCGGCGGCCGGCTTGTTCGTGCTTCTGGGCGCCGAATTCGTCGCCATGCTGCTGGTCATCGTCTATGTCGGCGCCGTGGCGGTGCTGTTCCTGTTCGTGGTCATGATGCTGGACGTGGATTTTGCCGAATTGAAGGCGGAACTGGCGCGGTACATGCCGCTGGCGCTCCTGATCGGAGTCGTGATCCTGATGCAGCTTGGCATGGCTCTGGGGGTCTGGACCACTGCCGAGGGGGTGGTTCTTGCCGAGCGCCCGGATTCCGTGGCGGGCGGGGGCGAGCACAACACGGACGCGCTCGGGCGCATCCTCTATGACAAGTATTTCCTCCTGTTCCAGCTTGCTGGCCTGATCCTGCTGGTGGCCATGGTGGGCGCGATCGTTCTGACACTGCGCCACCGCGAGCACGTCAAGCGGCAGGACGTGGTTCAGCAAATGCATCGGGATCCGTCGGCGACGATCGAACTGAGGGACGTAAAGCCGGGGCAGGGACTGTGATGCGTGCTCTGTCCGACGCTGGCATCTTCCGGACCGGACAGCATTCTGCGAGGGACGAATGATCGGACTGGAACACTATCTAATCGTCGCGGCAGCGTTGTTCGTCACCGGGATCTTCGGCATTTTCCTGAACCGGAAGAACGTGATCATCCTCCTGATGTCCATCGAGCTCATGCTGCTTTCGGTCAACATCAACCTGGTCGCGTTTTCCGCCTATCAGGGCAATCTCACTGGGCAGGTCTTCACGCTCTTCGTCCTTACCGTTGCCGCCGCCGAGGCCGCCATCGGGCTCGCGATCCTCGTGTGCTTCTTCAGGAACCGCGGCACCATTGATGTCGAAGACGTCAACGTGATGAAGGGGTAGACGCGTGATGGAAACGATCATCCTCTTTGCCCCATTGGTTGGCACCCTGCTCTGCGGGTTCGGTTGGCGCGTCATGGGGGAGACTGCCGCGCAATCGGTTTCGACCGCGTTTCTGTTCATCGCGTGCGCGTTGAGCTGGATCGTGTTTCTCGGGTTTGACGGCGAGACCCGGTTCACGCATGTCCTGCCATGGATCGAAAGCGGTTCCCTCGCGACGGACTGGGCGATCCGGCTCGACCGGTTGACCGCGATCATGCTCGTTGTGATCACGACCGTTTCCGCCTTGGTGCACCTCTACAGCTTCGGCTACATGGCGAATGACGAGAACTTCGACGAGGAGAGGGAATCGTATCGTCCGCGCTTCTTCGCCTATCTCTCGTTCTTCACCTTCGCGATGCTGGCGCTGGTGACTGCAGACAACCTGGTCCAGATGTTCTTCGGATGGGAAGGCGTGGGGCTCGCTTCCTACCTGCTGATCGGGTTCTATTTCCGGAAGCCGAGCGCCAATGCGGCGGCGATCAAGGCGTTCATCGTCAATCGTGTCGGGGATTTCGGGTTTGCGCTGGGCATCTTTGCGCTCTTCTTCATGGTTGACTCGATCAGCTTCAC
Organism: Boseongicola sp. SB0662_bin_57; assembly: GCA_009839535.1. Classification (GTDB taxonomy): domain Bacteria; phylum Pseudomonadota; class Alphaproteobacteria; order Rhodobacterales; family Rhodobacteraceae; genus JAJEFO01. The sequence continues at coordinate 3,113 of VXPN01000236.1, forward strand.
GGACATTTTCGCGGCCGCCCCGGACCTGGCGGAAAGGGAGGTGACCTTCCTCTGGACGACCTGGCCCGCGATCGAGCTGGTCTGCTTCCTTCTCTTCGTGGGAGCCATGGGCAAGTCCGCGCAGTTCATCCTCCACACATGGCTGCCGGACGCCATGGAGGGCCCGACCCCGGTCTCCGCGCTGATTCACGCCGCGACGATGGTTACGGCGGGCGTCTTCCTGGTCTGCCGCATGTC
>VXPN01000236.1:3449-6825 GCA_009839535.1 Boseongicola sp. SB0662_bin_57
TACGGCGGTCTCAGGACCAGGATGCCCTACACGTTTTGGGCCATGATGATCGGGACGCTGGCAATAACCGGAGTCGGCATTCCGTTGACGGGGATCGGGTTTGCGGGATTCCTCTCGAAGGATGCCGTGATCGAAAGCGCCTTCGCGGGCGGTACGGACGCCGCCTCGTTTGCCTTCTGGGCGCTGGTGGTTGCCGCTGCGTTCACCAGTTTCTACAGCTGGCGTCTCCTCTTCATGACTTTCTACGGCGAACCGAGGGGCGACATGCATGCACATGCGCATGTTCACGAGAGCCCGGCCAGCATGACGGTTCCATTGGGCGTCCTCGCGCTGGGAGCGATCCTTGCCGGGATGGTCTGGTACAAGCCGTTCTTCGGCAGCGAGCAAAGGGTTCAGGAGTGGTTTGGAATCGCCGCGGGCGAGGAACATGCCCAAGTCGTCATGATTGGCGCGGCTCATGCGGCCGATGAGCAGGGTGGCGCCGGCGGAGAAGAACACGCCTCCGGCGAGGTCGCATTGCCCGGGCAGGGGGCGATCTACATGGCGCCGGACAACCACGTGCTGCACGACGCGCACTATGTTCCGGTCTGGGCAAGGCTTTCGCCCTTCTTCGCGATGCTGATCGGGTTCGCCCTGGCGTTCCTGTTCTATGTCCGGCGGACCGACCTGCCCGCCAGACTCGCCGCGAACCAAGCCCCGCTCTACCAGTTCCTCCTGAACAAGTGGTATTTCGACGAGTTGTACGACCATGCACTTGTCAGGCCGGCCAAGGCCATCGGCCGCTTTCTGTGGCGACGAGGGGACCTTGGCGCGATCGACGGGATCCTGAACGGCGTCGCGATGGGTGTCGTGCCTTTCTTCACGCGGCTCGCCGGGCGGGCGCAGTCGGGATACATCTTCACCTATGCATTCTGGATGGTGCTTGGCATCCTCGTGTTCATCACCTGGATGACCATTGCAGGAGGGCGCTAGACGATGCTCCTCGACAGCCTGCTTTCGATCATCACTTTCGTCCCGCTCATTGGCGCCGCGATACTGGCGCTGTTCCTGCGCGGCGATGACGCGCCCGCGCGACGGAACGCCAAATGCGTCGCGCTGGCGGCGACCTGCACCTCGCTCCTGGCATCGCTCATCCTGATTGCCACGTTCGATCCCGAAGAAACCGGGTTCCAGTTCGTGGAAGAGGGCGAGTGGATCCTGGGCCTGACCTACAAGATGGGAGTCGACGGCCTGTCGGTCCTGTTCGTCATGCTGACGACGTTCCTGATGCCGATCACCATCCTCGCGTGCTGGGACGTGACGCATCGGGTCAAGGAATACATGATAAGTTTCCTCGTGCTCGAAACGCTCATGCTGGGAGTCTTCTGCGCGCTGGATCTCGTGCTCTTCTACCTGTTCTTCGAGGGCGGCCTGATCCCGATGTTCCTGATCATCGGCATCTGGGGCGGCAAGGACCGCATCTATGCAGCATTCAAGTTCTTTCTGTACACGTTCCTTGGCTCGGTTCTGATGCTGGTCGCGATGATCGCGATGTATGTCGATGCGGGGACGACGGACATCGTGGCGCTTCTGGGCCACAATTTCGGGTCCGAGACCATGGAGATCATGGGTTTCCACATCCTTGGCGGTTTCCAGACATTGCTCTGGCTTGCCTTCTTCGCGTCCTTTGCGGTGAAGATGCCGATGTGGCCTGTGCACACCTGGTTGCCGGATGCGCATGTGCAGGCCCCGACGGCGGGCTCGGTCATCTTGGCCGCGATCCTTCTGAAGATGGGCGGTTATGGATTCCTGCGCTTCAGCATTCCGATGTTCCCGGTCGCTTCCAGCCTGCTGGCGGATTTCGTGCTTTGGCTGAGCGCGATCGCGATCGTCTACACTTCGCTCGTCGCGCTGATGCAGGAGGACATCAAGAAGCTGATCGCGTATTCGTCCGTGGCCCACATGGGGTTCGTGACGGCGGGGATATTCTCCGCGAACCAGCAAGGCGTCGACGGGGCGATCTTTCAGATGCTGAGCCACGGATTCATCTCTGGAGCGCTCTTCCTTTGCGTGGGCGTCGTCTATGACCGGATGCACACGCGCGAAATCGACGCCTATGGCGGTCTCGTGAACCGGATGCCGATTTATGCAGCCGTCTTCATGCTTTTCACGATGGCCAATGTCGGTCTGCCGGGGACTTCCGGATTCGTTGGCGAGTTCCTGACGCTGGTGGGCATGTTCCAGGCAAATACCTGGGTTTGCGCCATCGCGGCGACCGGCGTGATCCTGAGCGCGGCCTATGCGCTCTGGCTCTACCGGAGAGTGGTCATGGGAGAGCTTGTCAAGGAAAGTCTCAGGTCGATCACCGACATGAACCGGCGGGAGCAGGCGATCTTTGCGCCGCTCGTCGTGATGACGATCCTGCTCGGCGTCTATCCCAGTCTTGTGACGGACATCGTCGGCCCGTCGGTCGGGGCGCTTCTGGACGGCTATGGCGAGGCCGTTGCTCAATACAGCGGAACGACGCAGGTCGCCCAGCAAGGAGGCCACTGATGCAGACGGGAGATCTTTCCATCATCTTGCCGGAGATCGTGCTTTCGGTCTTTGCGATGGCCGGGCTGCTCGCGGGGGCCTATGGTGGCCGTGACCGTCTGGGGCCGGCGATGATCTGGACGACCTCGGCGCTGCTCGCGGTGCTTGCGGCATGGATCGGGCTGCAAGGCGAGGGCACGGCAGCGGCGTTTGGCGGCATGTTCACGGATGATGCGTTTGCCCGGTTCGCGAAGGTGACGATCCTGCTGTCAGCGGCGGCCGTCCTCCTGATGGGCGAAGGATACATGGCCCGGAGCAACCTGATCCGCTTCGAGTACCCGTTGCTGATCGCGTTGGCCGCGGTCGGCATGATGGTGATGGTTTCGGCGAGCGACCTGATGGCGCTCTACATGGGGCTCGAGCTGCAATCCCTGTCGCTCTACGTGGTGGCGGCGCTGCGCCGTGACAGCGTCAGGTCGACTGAGGCCGGCCTCAAGTATTTCGTTCTTGGAGCGCTTTCGTCGGGCCTCCTGCTCTTCGGCGCGTCGCTGGTATACGGATTCGCGGGCACCACGGGGTTTGCCGGGATATTCGAGGCGGTCCAGGGCCGGGCGCCGGTGGGGCTGCTGATCGGCCTGTCGCTTGTCATCGCGGGACTGGCATTCAAGGTCTCCGCGGCGCCGTTCCATATGTGGACGCCTGATGTGTACGAAGGTGCGCCGACTCCGGTGACCGCGTTCTTTGCCACGGCCCCGAAGATAGCGGCAATGGCGCTTCTTGCGCGGGTCGTCTACGGCGCGTTCGGCGGCATCGTCGGCGACTGGCAGCAGATTCTCGCGGCGCTGTCCGTTGCGTCCATGTTTCT
>VXPN01000457.1 GCA_009839535.1 Boseongicola sp. SB0662_bin_57
AGACGAGCGTCGCCGAACGCCCTGGCGGGGGCTGCGTCATGGGCCCGCCGCCGCCTCCCGGACCAGCTGCGCCACAAGCGCCAGCAGTTCCGCCTTCCGGTCTCCCTCCAGGACGTTCCGGGGTCCGTCCGGCCCGAACAGCCGCCCCTGTCGTGTCGTCCGCCCGTCTCGCTTCATCGTCTCCTCCGTCGTCTGCAAGGTTCGAGACGACAGTATCGACGATCATGCGCAGGTCAGACAAAGCCTCGCGCGAGAGCCTCGGACGGTCACGCATCGCCCAGGCCGCCGATTCCGGCCGGATCATCCATTCGCGAACCGCCAGCGTACGGCCGCTTGACAGCAGGCGGACATAAAGATTGTCGCCGGACGGGGACCCGCGGCGTTGCATCAACTGCACCTTCTCGCCGGCACAGGGATGAAACCGGTAATGAATCGTGAGCTCGGAAGCGTGATCATGGGCAGTATGTCGGAACGTTGGACATCGTCGATGACGACCACATGGAAAGGCGCCATGTCATCCGCGTCCCGAACTCGACCATGCAGGACGTGGACGAGACGCGGCACAAGGTCGATGTCCAGGCCGATGCAATCGAGCGGACCCGGCTCGGGACTCGGGTAATCCAGATCAGGCGGAACCTTTGGGAGCCGGAGGCGGTTCGGGCCGTGGCGCAATGCGACGTGCTGTTCGGATGCATGGACAGTGTCGACGGGCGGTACTTGCTAAACGCGCTGGCAACCTACTACACGCTGCCATATTTTGACATCGGCGTGAGGCTGCAAGCCGTGACGAGCGGGCCCGGGAAAGGGCGGATTCGTGAGGTGTGCGGCACGGTCAACTACCTGCGCCCGGGACGGTCGAGCCTGTTGAGCCGGGGCCTGTTCACCATGAGCGACGTTGCGGCTGCGGGCCTGAGGCGCAACGATCCCGACGCGCATCGACAGCAGGTGAAAGACGGCTACGTCAGGGGGGCAGGCGTTCAGCTTCCCGCGGTGATCAGCGTCAATATGTTCGCGGCGTCTCTTGCGGTGAACGAGTTCCTGGCCCGGCTCCACCCCTTTCGGGAAGAGCCGAACGCGACCTGGGCGGCAGTGGAATTCAGCCTTACGAGCATGGAGCTGTTCGGCGACCCGGATGAGGGCATATGCGAGCTCATGGCGGACAAGGTGGGCAGGGGCGACGTTACGCCGCCGCTCGACATGCTGGAACTGGCGGAAAGGCGGGCGGCGTGAAGCGGTTGCACCAAGTGTTCAGGCGGATTCGCGAGTGGGTGGCGCACTTGGTTCGTCCCGCCCTATCGGACGATGGTGGTGGAGGAATCGCTGCCAGCGCAACTCCTGCGGCGTACCGTCTACATCGTTCGGGAAGACGGGATCGACGAACAGATCGCGCTGCCTTGCCCGTGCGGGTGCGGGCGGGTTCTGCAAATGAACCTGCTGCCCGACGAACGGCCTTGCTGGCAATTGATTCGGAATGCGGACGGGCCTGTGACGCTGTATCCATCTGTTTGGCGCAAGAAGGGCTGCAGCTCGCACTTCTGGTTGCGCAATGGTCGCATCCGGCGGTGCTAGGAACGGATCTGCCCTGGCTGCGAAATTGCTTGCAATGCCCATCCTGTGGGCTTACATTGCATCTCAAGAGAACCCATCGGACTCTCGCCCAGAAAGGGATACACGGGGTCCGATCATCACCATTCTGGGGACGCCTCGCGCGTCCCTGAATTTTTTTTGTAATGCGACATGCCCGCTGACTCTCCGGTCCAAGCCCCCCGTCATCGTGTGCGGGTGTTCGTCGACTTCTGGAACTACACGCTTTCCATGCGGAACGCAGACCCAGAGTTTCGCACGGACTGGGCGAAGCTCGGGCCGGTGCTTGCGCACGCCGCGGCCGGGGTCGTCGATGTCGGAGCCGCGAGTGAGTATCAAGGGCTGAATTTCTATGGCTCCCATGATCCGGCTCGCGAAGCTGACCGACGGCTTCACCGTTGGGCGACGACCGTGGTGGACACGTTTCCCGGTGTGAGCGTGTCGATCGTTCCGCGCCAGCGGAAGCGCTCGCCGCCCATGTGCCCCACCTGCCACAGCGCGGTCGCCCAGTGTCCCGCTTGCGGCGCGGACATGAGGGGGACGGAAGAGAAGGGTGTCGATGTTCGCATGGCGACCGACATGATCAGCCTCGCTTGGGCGGACAACTATGACATAGCTGTGCTGGTCTCGTCCGACCGGGACTTCGTGCCGGTCGCCGAGTTTCTGGAGACGCGGGGCATTAAGGTGATCCACGGGGCGTTTCCGCCCCGTGGTGCACAATTGACAGCGCGGTGCTGGGGAAGCGTGAATGTGGCTCTATTGCGCGAGGAGTTTCGCTTTGTCCGGCCAATGCGCGACCACTGAATGCGCTTGGCAACAATGTTCTTGATATGCTTTCTCGTGTGGAAACATACGGTTGCAGGGAATCAAACCAAGATCTCGATCAAATGTCGGTCTCGGTGGTTGCGAGCCCCCGCAACCATCCCAATCAGTTGAATAATAGCATATTTTTGCAGACATCCCGGCACCGGCGACCGAGTCAATTACTTGATCTGGGAATCCCATGGGAATCACGAGGAATGCATAGCGTGACCGCCGACGGCGGTGATTGACCACTGATCGGCGGCAATTGGGCCGGAAGCGCCCACGCGTCGGTGGGCACCCGCCGCCTTGCGGGAATCAGGTCCGCTTCGGTTATTCGGAGTCATGGGCATGGCTTGCTCCCGTCTGGCAGCGCCTGCAGCGGCGGCCCGGCATCGCCACGGCCACGGAAGCGGCGCTGCTTGTCGAGAGGTCGAGGAGCGCTTCCTTTCACTCAACTCGTGCCTGCCTCGGCGTCGGCGAGACTGCACGGAACCTGAAGGTGCCCAGGGGATTTTGTGCGTCCGCGCGAGCATAGAGAACATGCGAGTTCAAGACGTCTGCCATTCGTGCGCCTCCCGCACGCTGACGCTGGATGGGGGGTCTCCCGGTGATCGGTCGGCTTCCTGGTCACGCGAACGCGGAGACCGCCGCCAGATTCGCCCATCTGTATCGGGACTCGGTGCGCGACGCCGCTGTCTGGGTGTCGGGGAGCATGGCGGCTGAATCCCCGGTTGGGCATTCTGCGGACACGGGCGCTACGGACTGACATAGTCTGCAGTGGACCGCCGCACAGGTCCGCCGCGGCTCCGGAAGATGCCTTCCGAATTGCGGGCGATACGACCTGAATGCTAAGCCCCATGCCAAAAGAGACGAGGAGGGAAACAGAATGGACGTGGGTCTTCGGCGCTGCATCAAGGAGCCCATCCCTGAGATCTTCGATGCTTGGCAGGACATGTCGGCTGCCGTGGATGCGCACGTCAGGGGCGAAGCGGAATGTGCGGCGCAACTGTTCGGCAAGGAACGAAGGCGCAAAGGAGCGAACGGGCTCAGGGTCTGGCACTGGTTCAATCCCGGATGGACGCTTGACGTCGATGACGGGACACACATTGTGGAGCCAAGCCCGAGGAACGACACCAGCACGGTTCTGAAGGAAATGCGCGACGGAAACAACAGCAGGATTCCCGGGAGCATCAAGCGGGCCGTTCTTGATCGTGACGGGCATTGTTGCCGCTACTGTGGAATTCCTGTCGTGGATGCGGAGATCCGCAAGATCGCGCACAGGCTCTATCCGGATTCCGTTGTCTGGGGGGCTGACGAGAGAAGAATGCATGCCGGGTTCGCGGCAATGTGGCTGCAATTCGACCACGTGGTGCCGTGGAGCCACGGCGGCAGGACGGACGAAAGGAACGTTGTCGTGTCCTGCGCTCTCTGCAACTTCGGGAAGTCGAACAACACGTTGAAGCAGCTTGGACTTGAAGACCCTCGGGACCGTCCTCCTGAACCGAGAGCCGACTATGACGGTCTTGAACGGCTGAGATGTTGTGCGCCCGCTGCGGCCAAGTCATGATCGGAATGGAACCGGATGGCATTCCGTGACCGCGTGTATCGCTGGCCGGCGGTGGTTCAGAGGAGGGATGCAATGGCGGGATTCCCAAGCCGGTCCAGGCCAATCCGCTCGTCACGCAAGATCGCGTCGGGCAGGTTCCGGCCTCCGCGCCCGTCCGCCAAGCAGGCCGCGAAACCTGCCCACGCCAAATCTCCCGATGACATTCCGGCCGGAACCGGCCAGCCCGGGGCCGCCTCCCGGGAGGACGTTGCACTGCGCCTGGAGGGGCGGCGGCTGGGCCGTCTCCGTGGCGGCAGCCTCCGGATCCTGTCCACCTGCGGCCATTCCGGCGACGTTCCGGTCGCCGTCCTCGTCGCGCGGCACGGGGAGGAGGCCCGCGTTCGCGACGCCGTCGCCGCGATGTGATGCGGCGCCTGCGGCGCGCAACGCGTTGCGGAGATCCGCTGGCTGGAGTGACGGAAGCCGGAGCGGACGGTCGGGAATCGAACCCCCGTTCCGTGCCTGGATGGCCCGCGCCCTGCCAGGGACCTGCACCCCTCAGCGCTATGCGCGGCCTTCGGCGTTGGGCAGGCCAGGCGAGGCCGGTCTCCGTCCAACCTTCGGGATGAGGGCCGTCCCGCGCGGCAACGGCTTTCCGCTTGCGCGGCGGCGTGGCGAGGGTCGGGTGCCAGCCAGGACGACGCGGCTTGCACCGCAGGGCGACTCGGGGCAATGGTGCGGCACGGCCGTCCGGTCTGGGAGCGCAGAACGGCGAAAGGGGGCAGGGATGAAGGATCACGCACCAGGTGCGATGAGGCTGGTCGAGGACGAGGGCCGTGACACGGTCAGGGTCGAGCTTCCCCGCGAGGCCTGCGACGCCATTTCCGAGATGTGCGCGTATCTTGCGGACATGATCGCGGAAGGGGGTTGCGGGTGCGAGGCCTGCGCCGAGCGGCTGGCGCAGGCCGAGGCGTGGGAAGGCGTATTCCGCGGCATGGCCGAGACCGAGCCCGACATGACGTACGAGGTAGTCCTCGGGCAGGATGGATACGTCCATTGAGAAACCGGGAACGCCGGCCATGCTGACCGCCATGGGCCATGGCACGTAACGAAACTCCGGACGGACGGAAACTGGGTGCAATCAGGGAGGGGCCATGCCGGAAGCGCGGGAAACGACGAGACTCGCCGTCCTGATCGACGGCGACAACACCAGCGCGAGGCACGCGCAGGCCATCTTCGAGGAGATCGTCAAGCTCGGGGAGGCGACCGTGCGGCGCATCTACGGCGACTTCTCCCGCGGCGGGCTGTCCGGCTGGGACGGGGCGATCAAGTCGCTGGCGATCCTCCAGCACCAGCAGCGCAGCAACTCGCGGGGGAAGAACGCGTCCGACATCGCGCTCGTGATCGACGCCATGGACTTGATGTTCAAGCGCACGCTTGACGGGGTCGTGCTGGTCAGCTCGGACAGCGACTTCACGCGCCTGGCCCAGCGTCTCCGCGAGGAGGGCCTCGTGGTATACGGATTCGGGGAGCGCAAGGCGGTCGAGGCGTTCCGGAACGCCTGCAACCGATTCATCTACGTGGAGAACCTGCTGGAGGCTGAGCACGAGCGGACGAAGGACGAGGCCGGGGCGGCCACGGGCGCGGCGCGGAAGAAGAAGCTTCCGGGCAAGGCACGGAGGATCATTGCCGGCGCGATCGCCGAACCGGACGCCGACGGATGGGAGAGCTTGGGCAGCGTCGGGCAGCGCATCCAGGGCGCGCATCCTGACTTTGACCCGCGCAGCTACGGCTGCGCGAACCTGAGCACGCTTGCGGAGAAGGCGGGCGGGTTCGAGATTCTTAAGGAGAGGGGTGCCGTCCATGTCCGCCGCAAGGCCGTCGCGCCGAGCGCTTCGGGTGCCGGGAAGGGGTCCGCGGCGTGACCGCTGCGGAAGCGGTTGTTGTCATCGGCACGTGGCGGCATGCAGCCAGGGCCGCACCCTTTTGCCGTCGCGGTCCGTGCGCTGCGCCGCGATGCTGTCCGACAGGCCGTCGTCGATTGACTCCGCGAGGAAGCCGAGCCGGTCCACGATGGCCCTCCGGCTCTCGACGTCCCGCGTCCAGAGCAGCGCCTCCCTGCATTCGAGAACGGCCGCGCGCTCTGCCATGACCTTCGGGTGGGTGTGGAGCCAGCGCACGAACTCGGTCGCCCCGGGCGTGTCGTTCCACAGGTCGCCGAAGAGGCGCATGTAGTCCTTCGCGGAGTCCGGTCCGGAGAGGCCCGATCCGTGCCAGATGGTCATGGGCATCGGGTCAGGGGTCCCGCAGATCATCTCCGCGATGTAGCCGTTCTCGCTGAAGCCGTGCCGCAGGCTTGTCGCGGCGGCGGCGAACTTTCCCTCGACCAGCCTCAGCATCCCGAGCTCGTACTGGAGCGACGGATCCCCGCCACGGAACTCCACCAGGAGCGCGCGCGCCTCGTCCGGCCGTCCGGCACGCAGGAAGGCCGGGCCGAGAAGGTAGCGGATTCCCTGGTTGTCGCCCGGGTTCCAGGCGAGCATCGCGTTCATCAGGTCGATCGCCTCGTTCCACTGGCGAAGGTGCAGATGGCAGAGGACAGCGCCGTGCGCGGCGCGGAAGAAGGGCCGGTTCTCGATCCAGCTCCACTCGATCAGGCCCGCGTAGCCCGAGGGGATGGCCTCCTCGCCCAGAGCGAGGCCCTTGAGGTACGCGTCGAGCGCGTGCCTCGTCCTGCCCCTGTTGAGCAGTGCGTTGCCAACATGCGCATGCGCGTCGATGAACCACGGATGCCGTCCGGCGAGGTCACGCAGCCCGTCCACGTAGCGCTTTCCTCCGATCCTGCCGGCTTCGCGGTCGTCGAGAAGCCGGTCGAGCGCCTCCATGCATG
>VXPN01000411.1 GCA_009839535.1 Boseongicola sp. SB0662_bin_57
CGATGTAGAGATCCGGGAGGCCTGTCGGCTCCATCGGTTCAAGCTTGTGGCTGAGCGCGCCGGTGATGAGGCCGATCAGTCCCGATCGGTTTGATCGCATCATGCGGGCTGCATTCGAAGGGACATAGCCAAGATCCGACATCGCCGCCTCGACGGCCTTGCGAGTCTCTCGGCCAACCGGCGCGTCGCCGTTCAGGACGCGGCTTACGGTCTTCGGCGATACGCCTGCCGCCTTCGCGACATCGTAGATCGTGGCCAATGCAATCCCCCGTTTCTGCCGTGCGTCGGCACGAGTTCCGACGAAACCCGCCAAATGACATCGAAGTCATGACATCGGTGTCATAGCAGGTTGCCCGTCAAGCCGCAAGCGTCAGGTTTCGTGCTCTTCGGTCTTGCTGCCGGAGCGGCGCAGCGACGTCGTGCTGTCCACGACGCATCGGACCGCGGAAACATCGGGCGGCTCTCGTCGCCGATGGCCCGCTTGCTCGACCGCCCCCCCGGGCGGACAAGCTTGCCAGGATTGCCGAACACGTCATCCGCACTTGACGGCTGCGCATGGAGGACAGTCCGGGCGCATTCGCGCTGGACTGCATTTTCGCCCGTGCGGGATCCTGCGTGTTTCGGACGTCCGTGCGTTTCGTGCGGCTGCAGAACCCGCTTTTCCGTCGAGCCGGCCTGGGTTAGTGACGTCTTCATGCGAAAACCGTTCATTGCCGCGCTTGCGGCCTGGCAGGGGATAGTCAGGGCATTGGCCCACGCTGGCGCAATCGTGCTGCTCTACCTGGCGTTCTCTTTCGCGCTGTTTCTCGGCCTGCAGGTCGATCCGACGTACGGCAACGTCGGTCTCGTTCTGGCGGCGGTGCTGCTGGCCGCCTACGTCTACTTCGGCTTCTTAAGGCGAAAGTGACGGCTGTGCCCGGGGTTCGAAGCGCTGAGCGGGCTATGCCGCGGCAGGTCAGGACTGCTCCTCTGGCGCAACCATCCTGGTATCCGGCCACTCCCTGCTGGTGACGTTGGCCCTGATGCAGGCCATCGCCTGCTCGATTACAACGTTCTGAGCGTTGGTAACGGGTCGTTCGGCACTGGCGGCGACAAACAGCCGACGGGTCACGTTCGGTTCCACGACACGCCGGCATACGACCTTGCCTTGACGCCATAGCGGCAGCGCCGAGAACTTCGAGATCAACGTTGCGCCGATGCCCTGTTCAAGTCCGCAATACAGCGAATGAAGGGACAGGCACTCATGGCGAACCTCGATCGGATGGTTCCGGAAAAGGGCCACGCGGTCGATCATGCCACGCAGGACGTGATCGCGGCCTGGCAGCAGAAGGGGGTAGGACAGCGCCTCCTCCAGCGTTACGCTCGCACCTGTCTCCCCGACAAGCCTTGCTGCACCGACCAGGCAGACATCCTCTTCGAAAAGCGCGACACCCTTGATGCGACGGTCGTCCCCGGCGTTGAAACAGACGGCAATGTCAATCTCGCCGTTGCACACGGCCTGAACAAGATGCGGGCTGAGTCGCTCTTCGACACGGAGGGAGACGCGCGGCGCAACCTTGGCCAGCCGGGCCATCAATGACCCGATCAATGCGGGTGCGACCGTCAGCGTGATGCCGATGCGAACCAGGCCGCCCGGTTCCCGCGCGTCATCGCGGACATCGTTCGTTGCGGCGTCGACGGCCGCCAGGATCGCGCGGGCGTGATCGAGAAATCTCCGTCCGTTCTCGGTCAGCCTGACGCCCTTCGAACTTCGCGCCAGGAGGGTGACGCCAAGGCGTCCCTCCATCTGACCCATGTGATGGCTGAGCGCCGATTGCGCAACGCTCAGCTCCACGGCCGCCTTCGAAAGGCTTCCGGCCTCGGAGATCGCCACGAAATAGCGAAGCTGACGAAGATCGTAGTCCACCTTGGCTATCTAGGTTCCAGATACATTCAATCCAGACAATATACTTTCAAGATGGAAAAAATAGTGCAAGCTGGTCCGGCGATGCAAAATCGAGCGGCCAGGGCGGGTGTCAGTCTCGCGGGCTGCGCAACCGGGAGGACCAAATGATCAATCGCAGATTCATTCTGGGTGCCGTTGCCGCGGCAATGACGGCAATTTCGACCAGTCCGGCCTGGGCCGACTGGCCCGAAAGGGCGATCACCTTCGTGATCGGCTTTCGCGAAGGCGGCGGTACCGACACCATGATGCGCTACATCGGCAACCGCCTCGAGGAGAAGCTGGGGGTGGCCGTCGTCATGGAAAACCGCTCGGGAGGCGGCGGTACCGTGGCTTCGACCCATCTCAAGGATCAGCCGGCGGACGGGCATACGTTTGCGGCAGCGATCACGTCGACCTACAGTTTCAACACGCTCGCCGAGGATGCGCCCTACGCCATTGACGACTTCACCTATGTCGCGGGCGTCAATCGCTACAGCGAAGCCTACCTTTCCAAGGATACGCATTGGTCCAGCTTCGAGGAGATGGTCGCCTTCGGCAAGGATCGTGGCTACCTCTCCTACGCCTCGTTGATCCCGCTGGATCGCCTGGTGATGCAGGCCCTCGCAAAGAAGGCCGGGTTCGAACTGGACATCCTGCCGACCCGCGGCGGTTCCGAGGCACGCGCGGCATTGCTGGCCGGCGATGCGGACTTCACCATGGTGGGGGCGTCGGGCTTCAACATGATCGGCGAGAACGACGTGATCGGCCTGGCGACGCCGAACCCGGAACGCCTGTCGACGCTGCCCGACCTGCCGACCATAAATGAGCTGGGCTATGCCGGCTACGTCGTGAACTTCGGCACCGTGGTTGCGCCGGCCGGCCTGCCGGACGACATTCGCGACAAGATGTCGGCCGCGATCAACGAGATCACGGCCGAAGACGGCTTCGTGGAACTGGTGCGGAACCGATTGGGCGCCACGCCGATGCAGATCAGCGCCTCCGAGCTGGACGCCATGATCCGTGAGCAGGCCAGCTTGTTCGGTTCGCTGAGGGCCGAGCTGGAGTAGCGGCAGGCTCTTCGTGCTGACGAAGGGCGGCGGCGGGGACCTCCGCCGCCGCCGCAACCCGTCAAGGGACGTGACACTTGACCTGTTCCGCAACGAGCGCAGCTTCCGCGCTCGCCGCCCGAAAACGGCCCAGGTTGCCGAGACACGTGCATGGCGCGAAGCCGAGCACGCAAAAGTCAGTCAACGCGATGATCCGGCCTGGAATTCGTCCTTTCCGCGCGTCGCGGCAAGCATGCCCGGATCATCGAAACAAGGCAGGAAGAAATGCAGCCTTTTCGCCCTTGTCCGTGAAATGTCGCGTCTTTTCCTGAGCGTGAGGCAGCCATGCCCCGGATAAGGCAGGACGCGTTGGGCGGTGCGCTTGGCCTGGCGTTTGGAGCGTGCCTGCTTTTCTGGCTCATTCCGCGCTGGGTGGAACCCGACGAAGACCTGCGTTTGCCCGTCAGCCTGATGCCGCAAATCGTGGCCGTTGGCTTCGTGCTTTGCGGAGGCGCCATGTTGATCAGGGGCGCCCTGGCGCCGCGCAGCAAGTCCGACCAGGCGACGGGCGGCTTTGCGCAGGGGGAGTTTCGCGGCCTGGCCCTCATGATCCTTGTCCTGCTTGCCGCCACCTTGGGGTTTCAGGCATTCCACTTTCTCGTGGTGGCGCCAGCCATCATCGCGGCCTCGATGTGGATGTTTGGCCCGATCCGTCCCGTTGGCCTCGTGCTGACATCGGCCATCGGCCCGATCCTGATCTGGGTCCTGTCCGCCCATGTGCTCGGGCGCGTGCTGCCGTGAAGGGGCCGGGCTGATGGAAAGCGTTCTGGCCGGCATCGCGGCCGCCTTCACGTTCTGGACAGTGCTGTCCGTCATGGCGGGCGTGGCCCTCGGCATTGCCATCGGCGCCATCCCCGGACTGAACGCGCCCATGGCCATCGCGATTGCCGTGCCGCTCACGATGACGATGGATCCGCTTGCCGCGCTCGGCATGCTGGTGGGCGTGATGAAGGGCGGCGGCTTTGGCGGCGCGATTTCCGCCACGTTGCTCAACACGCCCGGAGAGCCCTCGGCAGTTGCCACCGCGCTAGATGCCCATCCCTTGGCACGGCACAAGAAACAGCCACGCAAGGCGATGAAGCTGGCGCTCTATTCGTCCGTTGTCGGCGACACCTGTTCGGACGTCACGTTGTTTCTGGTCGCCGCACCCTTGGCCGCGATAGCCATCGGGATGGGACGGGTTGAACAGACGTCGATCCTGCTCGCTTCCTTCACCATTATCGCCCTGCTGTCGGGCCGGTCGCTGTTGCGAGGGCTGGTCGCGACGCTCTTCGGCGTGCTCTGCGCGCTTGTCGGCACGATTGGCGGCGGGCTTGCGGAACGCTTCACCTTCGACATCGTCGCCTTGACCGACGGGCTTCCGCTGGCTGCGGTCGCCATTGGCATCCTCGCCGTGCCCGAAGTGATGGAGCAAGTCATCAAGGGCCGCACGCGCCCCCCGGATGCACCGGTGATCGAGGAAAGCGCGAAGCCGGAGGATCGCCGCGTGTCGCTGCGCGAATTCTGGCTTCTCCGCTGGGTCCTGGCACGCGGGGCGGCGCTTGGCACGTTCATCGGCGCGTTGCCGGGCCTGGGTTCCAGCGTGGCCGCATTTCTGAGCTACGGCGTCACGATGCGTGCGTCAAGGACACCGGAACGCTTCGGAAAGGGCGCCCATGAGGGGATCGCGGCCACGGAATCGGCGAATTCCGCCGTCAACGGCGCGAACCTGATCCCGCTTCTGACATTGGGCATTCCGGGCAACGTGACCGCGGCCCTCCTGGTCGGGGCCTTCATCATCCACGGGATCGAACCGGGACCGCGTGTGTTCCTGTATGACTCGGTGCTGATCTATGGCCTGTTCACGACGATGATGCTGGCCAATCTGGGCACGTTCCTGCTGGGGAACGTTGGCCTGAGAATCTTTGCCAGGGTCATTCAGGTGCGTGGACAGATCCTCTATCCGACCGTGCTGTTGCTTTGCATCGTCGGAGTCTACATGTCGTCCTCGGCAGGTCTTGCCGCGATCTACATCATGATCGTCTTCGCCGTGATCGGCTATCTGATGCGCAAGTTCGACTATTCCGTCGTCTGTTTCATCATCGGATTCGTTCTCGGCGACACGTTCGAGCACAGTCTGCGAGGCACCGTGACCATCCTGTACCGAGATCCCCTGGGCCGTGTGCTGGAGCATCCGTTCGCGATCTTCATGGTCTGCGCGACCCTCGTCTTTGTCGCCTTCATCTTGATCGGACAAGCCCGTACGGGCCGCAAGGCCCTTGCGGATGCATCTGCGGAGCCCAGGACATGAAGCCTGCCGGATCGCGCCTGCGCGTGCTGATAGACGCCCCCGACATCGCGGTCCTGCCCGGCGTGCACGACACGCTGAGCGCACTCGTGGCAGAATCCAGCGGGGCAAAGGCGCTGGCTGCAGGCGGCTACTCAGCCACGGCAAGCATGCTGGGGCGCCCTGACAGCTCCCAGCTGTCGCTGACGGAGCTCGCCGACTTCTACGCGCGCATCACCGAACGTGTCAGCGTGCCCTTGCTGGCGGATGCCGACACCGGATTTGGCAACGTCACCAACGTGGCCCGGACCGTCCGCATGATGGAGCGCGCAGGCGTCGGCGCCTTTTTCATCGAAGACCAGGTCTATCCCAAGCGCTGCGGCCACATGGCAGGCAAGGCCGTCGTGGGAGTCGAGGAGATGGCAGGCAAGCTCAAGGCGGCGCTTGACAGTCGCCGGGACGAAACGGTCATGATCATGGCCCGCACCGACGCCATTGCGACGGACGGCCTTCAGGCCGCACTCGACCGGATGGCGCTCTATCGCGAGATCGGTGCGGACATCCTCTTCGTGGAAGCGCCCACCGACCTGGACCAGTTGCGTCGCATTCCCGCCGAGCTGGACGGCCCATGCCTGGTCAACCTGATCGACGGGGGGGCGACACCGATCCTCTCGGCCTCGGAGTTTCAGGACATGGGCTACGCGGCCTGCGTCATGCCCGTCACGGCCACCCACGTCATCGTCAAGGCACTGAAGGCCTACTACGGGGACCTTCTCGAGAACGGCGATCTGCGCGATGCGATGCATCATGGCGTCGGCTTTGCGACCTACACCGAACTCGTTGGCCTGTCGCGGCAACGGGCGGCGGAGCAGGCCTATCTCGACGCCGCGCAAGCATTGACCGGCGCGGCGGGCGCGTCGTGACCCGGAAGCCCTTTGAAGACAGGCGGAACACGCCCCTTGCGGATCTGCGCGTGCTGGACCTGACACGGCTGGCCGCAGGCAACATGCTTACGCACATGATGGCCGATTTTGGTGCGGACGTGATCAAGGTCGAGCGTCCCGGGGCGGGTGACGACCTGCGCCGGTTCGGCACGAATGAGACGTGGTGGAAAGCGTACAGCCGGTCCAAGCGCTCCCTGGCACTGAACCTGCGCTCCGACGAAGGGCGGGACATCCTCCTGAAGCTGGCCGAAACCGCGGACGTGCTTGTCGAAAACTTCGTTCCCGGCACGCTGGAAAGGAGGGGCATCGGCCCGGAAGTGCTGATGGCGCGGAATCCTTCGCTGGTGGTCGCCCGTGTCTCCGGCTGGGGCCAGACCGGCCCCTACGCGCGGAAGCCGGGCTTTGGCAGCTTGATCGAAGCGATGTCAGGCTTTGCCTCGATGACCGGATTTGCGGATCGCGAACCCCTTTTGCCGCCGCTTGCCTTGGCCGACATGATCGCCGGGCTGGCTGGATTTGGCGCCGTTCTGGCCGCGCTGCG
>VXPN01000070.1 GCA_009839535.1 Boseongicola sp. SB0662_bin_57
TCCGACGCCTCGCAACACTACATCAGGTGTTGCACTTCAGAGTGGAACGGGGGTCTCGGGACTTCCGAAATATGCAGCAAAATTCGGGCAGGCAATACATTTCGCACTGGCCTATGTCCGAAATATGATGCAAACTTCGGACATGACAGACAGCGCAACAACTCTGCCCACTCGGATCCTTGATCGAATCAGTGCCGAACCAACCAAGGTTTGGACCCCGGGAGATTTTTCGGACGTCGGTTCGCGTGAGGCTGTCGACAAGGCACTCCAGCGACTGGCCAATTCAGGCGAGCTCCGCCGTATCGAACGTGGCTTCTACGACAAACCGAGACTCAACAAGTTGACCGGGAAACCGTCGGCACCAGACTATCGCGCTGTCATCGAAGCTGTTGCGCGGCGTGACAAGGCTCGCTTTGTCGTAGACGGAATGACCGCCGCCAACACTCTCGGACTGACAAACGCCGTCCCAGCCAAGATCGAAGTCCTGGTCGACGCCCGTCTGAAACCCATCAGGCTGGGCAACCAAAGAATTGTCTTCAAGCATGCTGCGCCTAGCCGTCTTTACTGGGCAGGGCGTCCCGGCATGCATCTTGTTCAGGCTCTGCGCTGGGTCCAAGATGCCATGCAAAGCGAGACCGAACGCGCAAAGGTCGATCGAACCATTCGAAAGCTGCTGACAGACAAGAGGAACGGACCAAAACTCACCGAAGACCTTCGCATCGGTCTTTCGGCCATGCCGATCTGGATGCAGGAAATTTTGCGCAAACCGGTCATGTCCGCAGGTGCGGAGAGAGACACGTGAACACAGACGCGTACATTGATTTCATCCGTGCAGGGCCGGCCGACCGCACGGATCTCTTTCTCACGACGGCCCGGCGACTCGGCGCCCCCCTGATCAACATCGAGAAGGACTTCTGGGTGTGCTGGACGCTGAACACTCCTTACCACCGCCTTCCCAAGGGCGGCCCGCGTCTTCTGTTCAAGGGCGGCACGTCGCTGTCAAAGGCCCATGGCCTCATCAACAGGTTTTCGGAAGACATTGATGTCACGGTCTTCCGGGATGATCTCGGTCATCCCGGAAGCACGGCTGAAATCGCTTCTCTTTCCAACAAGAAGCGCAAGGCGACGCTGAACGCGATTGCCTCTGATTGCAGCCGCTTCATCACCACCGAGCTCCTTGCAGCCGTCTCTGACGCCATGGAGGCCGACACGGGCGTGGCAGGCCAAGTGGAGATCGACGATAGCGATCCAAGCTGCCAGACGCTGCTTGTCTGGTACCCGCGCGTGGATGCATCCGATACCGGATATGTTCAGGCCGCCGTCAAGATCGAGTCGGGGGCGAAATCCGCACTCGATCCGAATCTGCCTGTCGCGATCGCTCCCTATGTCGACGCTGACCGCGAAGCACTCGATCTGAGCGTGCCGGATGTCACGACAATCCATGCGGTGCGGACCTTCTGGGACAAGATCGTGATAGTCCACGGGTTGCGCAGCTGGTTCGAGCGGCGTGGCGAACTGCGTCAGGATGGTCAACGGATTTCGCGACACTACTACGACTTGCATTCGCTCTTTGGATCCGAGATTGGCTCTGCCGCGGTTGCAGATCTGGCACTCGGAGCGGACTGCGTCCAGCATGCACGAACGTTCTTCAACCGACCCGATTTCGATCTTGCGACTGCCTCGCCGGGCACGTTCTCCCTTCGACCCGTTGGAGGCATGATCGACACATTGGCCCGCGACTACGGCAATACTCGCGCGATGATCTTCGGTGATGCACCTGACTTCGACGACATCCTGCTATCGATCGGACAGATCGAAGACAGTCTGAACGATTGAGGCCGTCCCTGGACCGATGCGTTCCAGCGTCGCGCCCAGCTCAAGGTCGTCTTCGCCCGGAATGCGGCTCCGCGCCCGGGATCCGATGTCGGACGAGATTCCGAAAGGGAGAGGGCCGCAAAGTGTGGGGCAGGTATGTTGCGCGGCTGGGTATGTTGCGGCGTCTTCGATTGCTCTGACAAACTCCTTGTTTTCTTGGTCTTCCGGGTCGAGGAAGCCGGATCGCCGCAACATATCCCGGCGGGATCAGTACGACTTGAGGAAGGCCATCAGGCTCTCGTCCTCCTTCCATGTGCCTCCCGAATCCGTTTCATCGACGTCGCAGAGCGCCATCGCCTCGGCCTTCATCTTCAGGCTGATTTCGGCATAGACGTTGGTGGTGTCGACCGACGTGTGGCCGAGCCAGGCGCGCACGATGTTGATGTCGATGCCCGCGAACACCATGTGAGAGGCCGTCGTGATGACGTGCGGCGTTATCTTCCTCCCGGCCAGCGCCAGCACCTGGGCTGCGCATCGCTCGACGACCCAGTAGACGCCGATAGCACCTCTCAGTCTCGCGCCTGCCCAAAGTCAAAATCGCAAGCCCTGCCTTTCGGAACGTGATCAGCAAGCGGCCTTGTCAGGTGCGCCGCAAAACCCTGTCCTTCAAGGCGGGGATACAAGGCGCAGACGCCTTGGCGCTTCCCTGCGGCGCGTTAGACTTCGGCGTATTTTCGATTGATGTCGGGCGGCGCCCCGCCGAGGATGTAACTCAACGGTCCCAGAACCAGTCGGAAAACGGGTGCCTCGCCACTTCCCGGGCAACGCTTCTGGTGGAAGCCGGAAACCATGCCAATTCAAGGTCGTCGGGATTCGATGATTTGGCGCAACGCGTGTGCACGCCACGCTTTCGTTCGAACTTGACCTGCTCGCCGATGTCCTGGCAGGTCGAGTGGTCAACCACGAAGCCTCTAGCATCCAGTGGATAGGTTGTCGGAAGTCCTGCCGCCAGCAGTCCTGCTTTCGTATGCACGTCACACACGACCTGTTCCCTTGGGAGCTGGCATCCTACCAGTATCGGGGCAGCCTCATCCCGCAAGTCTTCGGGCTCGTACGGTCTGCGCTCTATGAATGTTCGAACGTTGCAACGTGCCGTTTGCCTGTCCGCATTCAGGTACAGGGTCGCAAAGGCACCTGGCGGGTTCCATCGCCCTCCGCTCTCTCTTGAGAATGCGGGACTCAAGGGGTCTTTCCAATGCACCTCGGCAACCCGCCACCAGGTTCGATCCTTGGGCAGCGGTTGATACCTCAGCTTTCTAGCCATGCACGTCTTCAAACCGGAACATACTGCGACATGCCTCAAGAATTCCGACCGTGTCCCGCTCCGAATACAAGTCCATCAGCGACTTTCCACCAAGGAGATCTGCCGGCCTCCGCACAACCGCCGGAATGCGGTTTGCCTTGAGATAGTGAAGCAGCACGTCAGTTGCCGCCGAAAGATTGGCCAACGGCTCGGCATGATCCGCCGGAACCCCATGCTCGAGCCAGCCTCCCAGCGTCTCTTGACTGACACCAAACCCGTCTGCAGCTTCCTGGCCGGCCAGATTCCATACACCCAGCACCTTGCTCAGACTGACACTCGGAAGACGCCTGCAGAACTCTTCCGCAAACGATTCCAGCCAATGGCCGCTGTCCTCGAATTCGCGGACCAACAGGTCCGCCATCGTCGATGGGCTGACACCGCTCACTTCCACGTCAAGGCCCTGACTGTGAGTCCATGCAGCGAGTTGCCTATAATTTGATCGAATGTCCCCTAAACGATCTGCAAGAGCGCCGCTCGAGAGCAACTCAATGACTTCGCCAAGGCGCCCCTCGTCCTCAACACTTGAACCAGTCTGTTCGTAGTGCCCCAAGGTCCTCGACAGGCATTGTGCGTAGCGTTCTCGCAGAACGTCAGTCTTGGACGGTAACGCAGAGACTTCCGTGCAGCTGTCGATCAGAGATTCGAAGAAGAATCTCGAGCGTTCCGTCTCTCTTTCCTTGGTGGCGATTTCCAGCTTCGACAGCAGCATTGCCGTGAAATCTTCGTCATGCATTCCACTGCCACGAAGGGCTGCCGCCACTTTGGTCCCAAGGTCATGCCCCGCTTCTGGCGCGCTGCCGGAGCCGGCGCTGGTTGCGGGCTCCTGATGCGGAGCCTTGCTGTCCGTCCCGCGCGCTTCTTTGGCACTGTGTCTCACGAAAAGGACGTAGAAGTACTTGGATGGGCGCCCAATCCCGGAAGCGGAACTGCTGTAGCGCGGCAGGATTCGCAGACCTGTCGCTGTCTTTGCTGCCTCGACCGCAAAAGTCACTTGATGTCTCCGTCGGCCGCCAGTTCAAAGGCCAATGCGAATAGTTCTTCCGTAAGCGATGCAGCTTCCTCGGAACTGATATGGCCGTCAAGTTCAGGAACGGAATTCACGTCAAGTTCCAGGCGGCAAGCCGTGCCTTCAAGAGCGTTCCTAACGGCCGGGGAGCTCCCCGAGGAAATGTCAATGTCCACTCTTGCGATCTCGATCACCGACCAGGCCGAGAGCCTGTTGATCTCACACCGACCAGAAAGGGCTCTGGAGGTACATCTCCTGTTGATTCGATACATGAAGTCTCGGGTATTGTCCGGGTCGATTTCGACGCTCGGCAACAGGCGGCTCAGCGCCTTGTTTGCCGCGGAGAGACCGTCGCAAGGAAGCATCAGGACAGCGCCGTAGGCAAGCCGGTGGATTGGCTGGCGAGGAGCCTGCCATGACTGAATCAGCTGGAGGAAGCTATCGTGAAGCTCGTTGTACGGCCCGATGACGGGCAACGTCGGCGAGGAACTGCCTGGACCAGTTGAAAGGCGCCAATCAACTCGGGCAGGCCTGGCTTCGACTGTCAGCCAGCCATCCAGGCATGGCCCTTCCTCCCTGAGAAATTGTTCTCGGGGCTTGCTCGACCTTTCGGCAGGTGGTTGTCCCAACAAGGATTCCCACAGGGAATCATTGGAAGGGTCCATTGGCTCGCGAAAAAAGGTCGAGTGTCGAAGAGCCTCCGCTTGCCAGTGTCTCAGGTTTGCTCTGTGCATCGCTTGCGTTGCTTCAAGGAATGCGGCGTTCGACTGTCACCAAGTCGGACGCTCGTCCTGGCGAAAGTGGCCGAGTTCTCAATCGGGAGCGTTTCACACTTCAAGATACCGCTTGACCGCCGCCAGTTGTCAAGACCTTGCCTTGCGGAGGGGTGCGGCCCAGATTTGTTAAGTCAGGCGGCGACCCGCCACTGGAAGAAGTCGGCGATCTGGTTGTTCATCTTGCAGCACCGGATGGCCATGATCCCGTTTGCGCCGCAGCCGTTTCGACAAATCGTCCCAGTCTTTGGCGTTCGATGTCCGTGTTCATGCGCGGGCCATGCAGCGAGCACACTATTTGAGCAATTTCCGTTTGGCTTAAATTGGCGTCCGCGACAGTTAAGCCAGCTTAAATTACGGTTGCGACCGGAGGTCTCGATGATTCACGGACGCCGAACAGTCGAACCTTGGCGATGTTGCAGTCAGCGCATGGTGCCGGATCGGTTGCCATGTGAAAATCGGCGCATTGCTGACTGGCTGTTCTGTCCAGGTCGGCGTGCGCAATCCCGGTTGCCTCACCAAGTGTTTCGTGCAAGCGGTTCAGAAAGCGAGGGTCATTTGCGGAACGTCATCTTCATTCCGGCACGCTACCCATCTGTCCGTTTTCCGGGCAAACCACTGGCATTGCTCAGGGGCGCAACCGGCGATGCGCGGCCGCTGATCCAAAGAAGCTGGGAAGTGGCCTGCGAGGTTGCCGGCATCAGCGCCGCATACGTCCTGACTGACGACCGGCGCATTGCCGATGCCGCGGAAGCGTTCGGAGCGGACGTGATGATCACATCCGAGCGCCCGCGAAACGGGACGGAGCGTTGCGCGGAGGCCCTTCGGATGCTGGAGGATGAACCTGACGTCGTGATCAACCTCCAGGGCGACGCGCCGCTGACACCGCCGCACTATGTCGAGGCGCTGTCCGATGCCATGAGAGACCCCGCCGTCCAGGTCGCGACCCCTGTCCTCAAGACGGAAGAAGATCATCTCGCTTCGCTCCGTGCAGACCGGGCTGCCGGGCGGGTAGGCGCGACGACGGCGGTGTTCAGTCAGGGCGGCAATGCGCTCTATTTTTCGAAGGAGGTGCTGCCCTTTGGTGACCGGAGCACGAAGTCCGGCACGCAGACCTTTCACCATGTCGGCTGCTACGCCTATCGCCCCGAAGCGCTAAGGCGATATGCCGATTTGGCGGTTGGTGCACTCGAGGCGGCGGAAGGTCTTGAACAACTGCGCTTCCTTGAATTCGGGATTCCCGTTCGATGTGTCGAGGTCGAGGCACACGGACGAGCCTTCTGGGAGTTGAACAATCCCTCGGATATACCTCTCATCGAGCAGATCATGCAGCGGGAGGGCATCGAATGAGAGAGGTCAGCGTGGCAAACGTGACGTTCGGCAACACAAGGCCGCTCGTCCTGATCGCGGGACCCTGCCAGCTCGAAAGCCTTGAACACTCACGGATGCTGGCGGAGAGGCTCTTGGGACTCTGCCAGGACGTCGGAATCGGCTACGTCTTCAAGGCAAGCTACGACAAGGCCAACCGGTCGGGCCTGGAAGGGCAGCGCGGGCCGGGAATCGACGAGGGCCTTTCGATTCTGAGCGCGATACGCGACGAGTTCGGCTGCCCGGCCCTGACCGATGTTCACGAAACCGCGCACTGTGCACCTGCCGCCGAGGCAGTGGACATCCTGCAGATCCCGGCCTTCCTTTGCCGCCAGACCGACCTTCTTGTTGCCGCCGGGGAGACCGGCGCGGCCGTCAACGTGAAGAAGGGGCAGTTCATGGCGCCTTGGAACGTCGGCAACATCGTCGAGAAGATCGAGTCCACCGGCAA
>VXPN01000227.1 GCA_009839535.1 Boseongicola sp. SB0662_bin_57
ATTCGGTCCCAAACCGGATCAAGTGATGAAATCTGCGGCTTGTCCTTTGCCATGACGGCCTCCTCCACTGGCCCGGCGATCCTGGATCAGATAGGGTATCGCACCAGCAAACAGTTGATCAACGACGGGAAAATACCACTGAACGACTTGGACTTAAAGGTTTATCGCGACGCCCTCTTGGCGGAACGCACGCAGCTTGCCAACGACGACGCTGCCTCAGCAGAGGACCGTGGCACGGTCGCGCTGGACCAGCAGTCGGTTGGCCGGCTCAGTCGCATGGACGCCATCCAGCGTCAGGCCATGGCAAAGGCGACGATGCGCCGACGCGCGGCGCGTGGTGCAAGAATCGATGCAGCCCTTCGGCGCATGGATGAAGGCGAATTCGGATTCTGCCAGAAATGCGGCGACGGCATCGCCCAGGAGCGCCTCGATCTCGACCCGACAGTCCCGACCTGCGTCTCCTGCGCGACCGGGGCGTGAAGCGGTTCGGAACCGAGCCTGTCGCGACTGTCATTCATCCGGATGCACGAACAGGCGAATCGTCTGGAGCAAGGCCGGGTTTCGGAACGCTCGCCACATCCGTTCAGGAATCTGGCGCTCGAAGATGGCTACTGACCGGTCTGTTCGGCCTGGAATTTTCGCCAGCGGGCGACATTCGCGTTATGCTCGCGAAGCGTTTCGGCAAATGCATGCCCGCCCGTGCCATCCGCGACAAAGAACAGGTAGCCCGACTCTGCAGGCGACAGTGCGGCTTCGATGGCCGCCTTGCCGGGATTTGCGATCGGCGTCGGCGGCAATCCTTCGAACAAGTAGGTGTTCCAGGGTGTCTCGCGGCGCAGCTCGCTTTGTCTGAGCCCGCGTCCAAGAGCGCCCCGGCCTTCGGTGATCCCGTAGATGACCGTTGGATCGGTCTGAAGCCTGATTCCCTTCCGAAGCCGATTTGCGAACACGCTTGCGACCAGCGGGCGCTCCTCCGCACGGCCGGTCTCCTTCTCGATGATCGAGGCAAGAATCAGGGCTTCCTCGGGCGTCTCGACCGGCGCATCCTCGGACCTGCCACGCCAGGCGGCATCAAGGCGCTCCTTCTGCCTCGCACGCATCATGTCGAGGATTGCCTGGCGGTCGGCTCCCGGAACCATTTCGTACCCGTCCGGCGCCAGAGACCCCTCATCGGGCACATCGCCGACTTCGCCTTCCAGCAAGCCGCTGACCTTCAAGGCTTCGACGACCTGCCAGCTGGTCACGCCCTCGGCCACCACGATGCGAAACCTGGTCGCCACGTCGTTCAGGGCTGTCGTGTAGGAAGCCGGAGCCTCGCCTTCTGACGCTGGATCGAATTCCGCGGTGACCGCAAATTCACCGGTCGCCGCGTTCAACTCGCGCACACGGACATCCTGCCCGCTGACCGAAATCCGGTAGACGACTTCAACGCCACAGGTTGACTGGCCGTTGCCGGTGACCTCCGCCACGATGTCCTGCATGGACGCGCCTTCCGGGATCAGGAACGACCCTGCCTTCACGTGCGGTGCACGTCCCGTGTACTCGGCGCCCAGCCTGAAGATCATCGCACTGGAAATCGCGTCCCTTGCCCGCAGTTCCTCAGCCAGGCCGGCAATCGATCCGCCGCGAGGAACCTTCAGGCAAATCGCCTTGGCCGAGGGACCTTGACCGACGAACTTGCCCTGCCCCCAAGCGATGAGCGCCGCAACCAGCACGAGGGCGACAAGCAGGAAAGTCAGGAAATTGGAGGCAATGCTCCGCAACATCAGCGATCAATCCGCCCCATTGCCAGCGAGGCGTTGGTGCCGCCAAATCCAAAGCTGTTCGACAACGCAACGCCGATCTCCCGCTTGCGTTTCGCATTGGGTGCCAAGTCAAGCATCGGCTCGACATCCGGACTGTCCAGGTTGATGTTCGGTGGCGCAACCTGATCGCGCAACGCCAGGATGCAGAACACTGCTTCAACGGCACCTGCGGCGCCCAGCAGGTGGCCGATCGAGGACTTTGTCGATGTCATCGTGGCCTCGCGGGCCGCATCACCCATCACCCGCTCGACGGCTGCAAGCTCGATCGTGTCCGCCATGGTCGAGGTTCCGTGCGCATTTATGTAGTCAACGTCACTGGCCTGCAGGTTCGCCGAATTCAGCGCGTTCCTCATGGCCCGCTCCCCGCCATCTCCGTCCTCGGAAGGAGCCGTAATGTGGAATGCATCACCCGAGAGGCCGTAGCCCAAGACTTCCGCATACATCTTCGCGCCACGCGCCTTGGCGTGCTCAAGTTCTTCAAGCACCACCACGCCCGCGCCTTCACCCATGACAAACCCGTCGCGGTCAGCGTCGTAGGGACGGCTGGCCTTCTCCGGCTCGTGCCCTCTCTTCGTGGAAAGGGCCTTGCACGCATTGAAGCCGGCAATGCCGATTTCGCAAATCGGGCTTTCTGTCCCGCCCGCCACCATCACGTCAGCGTCTCCATGCATGATCAGTCGCGCCGAGTCGCCAATTGCGTGAGCTCCGGTCGAGCAGGCAGTCACGACGGAGTGATTCGGACCCTTGAACCCGAACCGGATCGAGACTTGCCCAGAAACCAGGTTTATCAGCGCACCGGGGATGAAGAACGGCGACACCCTTCGTGGACCCCGTTCCTTGAGGATGACGGCAGTTTCGGCGATCGACTGCAGGCCGCCTATCCCTGAGCCGATCATCACGCCGGTTCGTTCAAGATCCCGTGCCTCCGTAGGTTCCCATCCAGAATCCTTTACCGCCTGTTCGGCCGCGGCTATCCCGTAGACGATGAATTCATCGACCTTGCGCTGCTCCCGAGGCTCCAGCCAATCGTCCGGATTGAACGTGCCATCCTTGCCGTCGCCCCTTGGAACTTCGCAGGCATAGTTGGTCGCGAGGTGTTGCGCGTCAAATCTTGAAATGGGGCCTGCGGCAGATTGGCCGGCCAGAAGACGGGACCACGTCTCCTCGACGCCGCACGCCAACGGCGAGACAATCCCCATACCCGTAACGACTACCCGACGCATGCCTGATCCCCACTTCGCTGCTTTGGGGTTGAGACATACATGCGCCCCCAATGCTTCGCAATCGACCTTGGGATTCGCTTGATCCCGGCATGTCCGGCACAGACAACGCATGCCTAGCAAGGGCACTCCCCCCCTGAACGGTGGAGCGCGAGCTTCGCCGGTTCCGCGGGTTCGAGCCGGACCTCCAACCACATTGCCGAAGCGTTGAGTGCACGCGTGATGCCCGTTGGCACACTGGAACTGTCGCGGCAGTCGCGCCCGGCCGGTCAAATGCGCAGGTCTCCGCCGCTTGCGGCAGCAAGCAACGGCATCAATTCAAGAAAACGGCTCCCGAATCATCAGGAGCCGAACTTCCTTGTCATCACTTCAGGTGGCTAAGTGGCATCCTTGATGAATTTCACGGCGTCACCAAAAGTCTGGATGGATTCGGCCGCATCGTCCGGAATCTCAATTCCGAACTCTTCCTCGAAAGCCATCACGAGCTCCACGGTGTCAAGGCTGTCGGCACCGAGATCGTCGATAAACGAGGCACTGTCCGAAACCTTGCCCTCATCAACTCCCAAATGCTCGACCACGATCTTGCGCGTGCGATCTTCGATGTCGCTCATTTAAATACCTCACGATTTCCTCGGGATCCTAGGCCCGGAATTTTCCAACCGTCCACGAGGGACGAAAAACAGCCGGGCAATCATGCTCCCGGCTGGGATTAGCGCCCGCTATACCATATTCGTCCGAAACGCAAACAATATGATGTGCGCCTGATGCCGATGTGAACGGCCTGTTCATGGGGCGCAAAGTCGTCCCAAGTCATCTTCCTAGGATGGCGGCGCCTAGGGCTTCGAACGGGTTCAGGACGTCCACATCCAACCCCGCGACGTCCGCTACGTTGCGCGTCACGAGGGTAAGCCGTGGACCTTGGCCGCCGCGTTCAGGAGCGCATCGATGATCGATACCGACCGAATCGCGTTCATCCTGCCCCATTTCTCGGCAACAGCTGCATCGACCGGCAAAACGCGATCACCGAAGCCCGAAACCACGTCGGCAAACCATGCCTGGAGCGCTTCGGCCTTTGGGAGATCGTGACGGCGCGCCAGTTCCACTTCCTTGCGGATCTCACCCAACACCCATGGGCTGAGCCACAGATCGTCCTCGGCACCACCGCTCCGCCACGCCGTGACGTCCGGATCGCAAAGGTCACCCTTGCAAACTTCCGAAATGAGGTTCGCATCGTTCAGGAGCCTCACGGAGCGTCGCGCCCGAATTCGCGCGGACGTTGGAAGTCACTCCCCTCGACCGGCGCTGCAGTCAGCAACGTCTTGGCCTCTTGGTGCGTGGCGCGGCAAATTTCTCGCACAAGATGCTGCGCGCCTCGCCCTCGTGTTCAGGATCGACCAGAGCCGCGGCAGCCTCCCGCGCTGGCGCAGCGCCTTCTTTCCGGACTTGGACCTCGACGCGCACGAAGCGCTGCCGCTGGCGGCGTCCGTGTCATTGGGTGACGGGAGATGGATTGCTGTTGGCCAAAGTGTCCTCCGTCTTTCCGGAAAGACGGAGGCGTCGCAAGATCTCGGTCTCACGCGAAATGGCATCTGCAACACGCCGTTGAAACTTGACATGGCGCGAGCAGCGCAGGCGACCGTCGGCACGGTTAAGTGCTGAGCGGAAGCGTCGCGCCATCATCATGCATGCAAAAGAGACCGGCCTGTTCGTACCGCCTGTGACGTGCATGCGCCAAGACATCCGTCGTCGCCACGCCACCCCCGGTCCGGGAACGGGCCTTCCATCTGCCCGGAGTGATGCCGGACCAGAACCTTCCCGTATTGCCGCCAAGATGACCGCTGGCCGCCGGGTTGGAAAACTCCTGACACCCAAAGGGATGCAACGAAGCCGGCGTTCAACCCCGGGTGCAGTTCCGGCCAAGGGCCGAATCCCTTCGACAGAACGCGGAATCGCAATTCACCTGCCCACCCAGAATTGCTTTTCGTGCAATGGACATTGAGAAGCTTGGCGAGCGAGTCCCGGCGCAGGCGGCAAGCGCATCGCGATCAGTGGTGGCGTGTCAGAAAATTGGTCATCATCGCAACTGATCTTCCATCAGCTTCGAACGGTATTCATTTTGAAACGCGAGCATCCATCCTGGGTACTCTGGCGCCAGATCAGTAGCCGCGGCAAGCGCACCGAGGTGGTCATCTGAAAGTGAAACGTTGACTGATCCTAGCGTGTCAGAAAGCTGATCGACCCGCTTTGCACCCACGATGACGCTGGTCACCACCTTTTGATGCAACAGCCATGCGATGGCGATCTGGGGCACAGTACAGCGAATGTCCCTGGCCAGTTCACGCATTACTTCAATGGCTGCGTAGGCGCGTTCCTTGTTGAGCGGTGGGAAGTCGAAATTGACGCGGCGCCCTTCCGCCGCTTTGCCCTCTCGGCCAAACTTGCCCGACAAAAATCCACCGGCAAGCGGGCTCCATACCATCAGCCCAACACCCTCCGACAACAACATTGGCGCAATCTCACGTTCCAGATCGCGGCCCGCCAGCGTATAGTATGCCTGCAAAGAAACTATGTTGGGGAGGTGTCTTGCCGCCGCGATGCCGATGGCCTTCATGACTTGCCAAGCGGCCCAATTTGACAATCCATAGTATCGAATTGTGCCCTTGGAGACCAAGTAGTCCAGGGTAT
This sequence comes from Boseongicola sp. SB0662_bin_57, assembly GCA_009839535.1. GTDB lineage: Bacteria > Pseudomonadota > Alphaproteobacteria > Rhodobacterales > Rhodobacteraceae > JAJEFO01. Next base: position 5,711 of record VXPN01000227.1, read on the forward strand.
CCAGTGTTTCCTCGATCGGAGTGGCGGGGTCAAAGCCGTGGATCTGATACAGATCGATATGGTCCATCTGCAGTCGCTCCAGACTGGCCTCAACTTGACTCAATATGTGGTGGCGGGAAGTGCCACGTGCATTCGGACCTTCCCCCATCTGGCCGTGCACCTTCGTCGCGACCACAACTTCGTCCCTTTTCGCGCCGATGCTCTGCAGCGACTGTCCCAGGATTCTTTCGCTGTTTCCGCCAGCATAGATGTTCGCAGTGTCGAAGAAGTTCACGCCGGCATCGAGAGCCGTTCGAACCAGGTCGTCGGCCGCCTCTTGTTGAAGCTGGCCGATTTGGCCCCATACGTCGTCGGATCCGCCAAACGTCATTGTGCCAAGGCAAAGTTCCGAGACAAACAAGCCACTTTGGCCGAGACGACGATACCGCATTTTCCTGATCCTTCGAGTTCGAGTGTTGCCCCATGGAGTCGTGGGAATTGAACATCAGGCGGGCCTGGGCTGGATTCGGGCGCCGCCAGCACCAAAGCGCCCATTGGGTCGCTGAGCGTCCACAAATTTCAAATCTGGAACAATGTCCCTGACCAGACTTCGTTCAATTCGCTTCTTCTGCAACTCACTCGTCCTGGTTTCCGCGCCTAGACTTTGGAAAAGTCAGGGCACCATTTCAGAATTCCCTCCTCGTAGCTCTGCCTCGCCTCATGTGCCGCGGCCCATCTGCGGACGTTCGGATACTTGTCAAAGGAGAAGCCGCAACCGAAGATCACGAAATACAAAGGTATCCATGAAATGTCAGCCAGCGTGAACTTGTCGCCCATGATCCACTCCCGAGCTTCAAGGGTGACCTCCAACTTCGTGAAGCAGGCGCCAAGGATCGCTTTCGCCTTGTCGAAATCGCTGGCGCTGAACTGTTTGCCGCCTGCGTGCTTGGCGTGAAATTCCTTAAGCTCCTGGTTCTTTTGCAAAGCGTCGTATTTCGCCTGCTCTTCCGGCGTTTTCTTCAGCTTTTCGGCGATCTTGGTTGCGTAGACGTACGGCTTGCAGGCGGGCACATGGATGCCGGC
>VXPN01000351.1 GCA_009839535.1 Boseongicola sp. SB0662_bin_57
CCCATGGCGGTCAGTTCCTCCGGTTCCTCGCCGGAAATCCATCTGGCAAGATCAAAGAAATGGCTCCCCTTTTCGGCAAACAATCCACCCGACGTCCGACTGAACTCGACAGTGGGTGGCGCAGTGCTTCTGGACGTGAAGCAAAGCAGTTCGCACTGTCCGATCTCGCCGGCCAAGGCCGCATCGCGCAACGCTGCATACTGGGGATGGAATCTGCGATTCAGCGCCGTGGCTGCAACAAGGCCGCTCGCCCTGACTGAGGCGACGATATCGGCAGCGGCGCGAACGTCCTGCGCAAGCGGCTTCTCGCAAAGAAAGGGAACGCCCGCTGTCACGCATTCGCCGACGACCTCACCGTGGGATGAAGTAGACGAAGAGATGATGACGGCGTCAGGTTGAGTATCAAGCAGTTCCACTACGTGAGATGTCGCTCTTGCGCCCGTTTTTTTCGAAATCGCCTTGACGGCTTCCAGTCGAGGATCACATATCGCCGACAATTCCGCTTCCCCATGCGCCATGACATTGGCAACATGCATCTTTCCCACGGCACCCAAGCCGATTACTCCGATCCTTGGCATTGGCCGAATCCCCTAGAGACAAACCCTGTTTCCCGACTTCTCGTCTGATCGAACGCTCGCATAGATGAACTTCATGCCTGACGCTCCCGTGGCAACGCAAGGAATGTCGATGCATGTGTCGGACGCATCCCGTCTGTCGTGGCTGGCGTCAGCGACCATGGCGAACGCGATGGCAGGCGCAAAGGATGCCTCATGCCTCGAACATGACTTCCGGAATTCGACGCACCGTTCGCGCCAGCCGCTCCATCTTCATCTGCACTCCATGGCCGCGACCCTTGGAAACGCTGCGAACCGGCTCTCCGAAACGGTTGAACCCAGACATGTCGCTACGTCTTGAACCCGTTCCCAGCCGCCTTGCGAACTGCCCGAACCGGACCTTGGGCGCCATACGGCATTCGACGTCGCGCAACCGTTCCTCGTCAGCGCGGGCCATGCCAACGGCGAGGTGTCACGGATGCCTGTCATTTGAGCAGTGTCGTCGCCGTGGTCGGCATGACGTTCGGAAGAGGCCGCAAGGGCCGCATCCGGCGTCTCCCTGTCCTTCGGGGCGACCGGCTGCAGGCGCCCAAGGCCTGAACGTGCACCTTGACCGCCTTCTCGGACAACTTCGACATGATCCCCCTGCCGCGGCTTCCGCAGGCTGGCACGACTCTCAGCAAGCGGACCAAAAGGAGTGGATCGCCCGCGGTCGGCGCCCCGCGCTCACTCCGGGAGTCCCAGATCGACGTTCAATCCGGTGTCCGTCGTTTCCGGCAGCATGGCCGGGCGACCGCAGGTGCTTTCTATGTCAACGAAACGGCCAAGGCCTGGGCTGCGTAGCATGCCTTGCATGACCTCGCAGACATGGAAGCCAAGCGCCCCGCTGGCCCTCGGTTCGCGCTGATCCGATACGGCTTGCGCAAGCTCCGCGATGCCGACGCCTCGCGCATCAAAATTCAGGCCGTGCGTGTTCTCTGCAACTGCCCAGTCAACCGGCGCTTCGGGTCGGGGCCGCATCGTCCAACGCGACGTCTCACGGGTGCGAATCCAGACGGGACCTTGGAAGACGTTCGCCCCGTCTCCGGGATCTGGGTCGGGAATGCAGATCGTTCCCTCCGTTCCATAGACTTCCAGGCGTGGGGTCTCACTCTCCCAAACGTCGAAACTCACCATCATTTGCCCGATCACACCGCTTGCGAACTCGAACATGCTTAGGCAATGGGTGTCGACTTCCACTGGCATCATCTCGCCGTTTCGAGGACCATTCTCGATCATGCGCTCGGGAAGGGTCTTGCGCGCCATGCCCGCGACCCGCCTGATCGGTCCCAGGCAGAAGACCATCGCCGCGAGATAGTAGGGACCAAGGTCCAGCAAAGGGCCACCGCCCTTGGCGTAGTAGAAGTCCGGGTTCGGATGATGGCGCTCGACACCATGGGTCGGCACAAATGCCGATACGCCCGTCGGTTCCCCGATTGTGCCTCTGTCCAGGAGCTTTCGCACGGTTTGCCAACGCCCGCCCAGAAAAGTGTCCGGCGCATTGCCGACCAACAGGCCCTTGCAGGCCGCCAGGCCAAGGATGCGTTGGCCGTCGGCCAGGTCCGTAACGAAAGGCTTTTCGGAATGGACGTGCTTGCCTGCCTCAAGGGCCGCAAGGCTGATCTCCGCGTGCGCCGCAGGAACCGTGAGGTTCAGGATTGCATCCACCTCAGGGTCGGCAATGATCTCTTCCGGAGTGGCGACCCGAGGAACGCCAAATTCGGCCGCCTTGACCCTGCTTTCGTCCATGTCAAGACTGCCGCACGACACGATATCCAGCCCATCGAAATCCGCACAGTTGCTCAGGTAGATGTCGCTGATCCGGCCCGTGCCAATCAGTCCAACCCGGAAGGATTTCATGGAATCAATCATTTGCGTCCCGCTCCTCACATGCATGCGGATGGTTTGGCGCCATCCCCTCTCGTTGCATCTGAATCCGGCCCTGAGCCGACATGCCTACCGAGCGGCCTTGGCAGGGCAAACCATGCGACAGCGGTTGGGGAAAGCCCGGCTCGCAGAGAATTTCCGAAGTGATGACGCGGGCCAAACATCCCCGCTGGGATCGAAGCGAATTCGAGCACCCAGATGTCAACCGTTGCTGCGGTCAACGGACAGTGCAGCGCCCCGAGAACACCATGAAGTCACCGTTTCGGGCAAAGGCCCAATCTCCCGAGGCAGGATCTGTCAACCAGTTCACGTCCGAACCGCCGTAGGTCTCAAGGCAATGCCGCGTTGCCGGCATTCGTGCAGACTCCCGCACCTCGTTCACGGTTGCTTCGCTGGCAGTCACGCTGACCGTGAAACTGCGCGGTTCCTCCGCCCGCGAGAGGCTTGCGCGGTACGGCAAGCCGGTCTCCGGACCGTCGCCACCAAAAAAGCCGCGGAGCCCGCCGCCTTCTCCACAACCTGACACAAACAAGGTCAGCACCACGACAGAAGTGAATTTGACAAATTGCATGATGGTGTTCCTTGCCAGCCTCTTGCAGTCCATACGTCATAGACCGCGGCAATTGAAGCCTTCGCAATCCATCTCGACCGCATGCGCGTCCCACGGTTTCGGACTGCTGAACCCACGGGAATCCGACGGCGGAGCGGAAGCAGCTTCAATTCAAGTCTGCTTTGAAAATCAATCCATTGAGATCCGTGCTGAAATCGCTCCCGCTCACCACCCTCGGCAATTCCGTACCGGCTTCGCGAGAGACCCGCGACTGGTCTGGTCGCGCGCGCTCTGTCCGGCAATCGATCCATCCTTGGGCGATTCGCGTGGGAACACAACATCCTGTATGCTGGGCGGCAAGAGGGACAAACCCAATTTCGTTCCTTTGGATGTGTCGCCGCCACTCATGCCACTGAAGCGCTTTCTCGCTATCGTCATGCTCAAATGCGTCAGCGTACTGCTTCACTTCCTCGGCAGATGCTCCTTCCTTCTTCAAGGCTTCCTTCCAGGTTTCTCGGATCCTCTTGGCGGCGCCAGAAACGTAGGCACGGGCCACTTCCGGTTCCAGATCAAGGAATTCACACGCCTCAAGTGCAATCTCCATTGACGCGTCGAATGAACTGCCGACGATGATTCCTGTTTCAAGAACCCGATATCGTTCAGGTGCGGGATTGATATCGAATGCTGGAGACAGGCGCCATTGACCTCCGCCGAAGCGGCGGCACAGGCAAAGACGGGCTGGCGGCAAGACGAATGGAGAGAGGACAGAATGCTCGACGCGAATTGAGCGCGGATCGAGCCCATGCTGCCAAGCGAAGCGGCCGGTCCCGGCGACATCGCGACGAACAACCGGCGGTTCATCGAGGCGGTGCTCTTGCGGTCCCGCACGGGATCGCCGTGACGGGACCTACCGGGGCGCTTCGGCTACTGGAACGGCGTGTTCTATGGACAGTTCACCATAACACGCCATGGCGACAATCTTTGAGAGTGCATTGCGTAAGCGCCCGGCAAGCGGACCACTGGGCCAGATTCACTTTCCACAGCATTGCCGTCTCCTGCCGCCGAATTGACTCGCCGAAGAGATCGAGGCGCGAGCACCATCCATGAAGAACCTGACGGACCAAGAAGGTGGCGGCTATTTTGCGCGCGGCATGCTCGCCCTCTGCAAGCGACAGTCACGAAGTTTCAGCGGCTCACTCGGTTTCTGAAGGTCGGTGGACGCAAGCGAGCGACTCTATCGAGTGGCTGGCAGCGCACTCCAACAGGGCTTCGCCGGAAATCGGCAATCCCAGTTCAGAAAGCTGCGCGATCCGCTCATTGCAATCTGGAAGTGTGCAAACGCGCCATACCATGAAGAGTGCCTTGGTCGCCAGACGCATGTTCGGCCCTTCCGGCACCGCCACCTGGATCTTGAGGAAGCCCGGGAACTCCGTTGCGCGGTGGCACCCGCAGCACCAGCCGACCAACGCGTCACCGCCCCACCAGGTCACGGAGAGCTTCAATCCGCTCAAGCCCCGCCATGCAGCATGCTAGGACGAATTCCGACATGCCCGAATTCAACTCCGGGCGTAGCGGTCTGGGCGGTTGAACCAACGACAGATTCCGAACTCCACTTGGGCGGAGACGTCGCAATTCCGGATCTCTCGGATGGCAGTGCGTTGCGCCACAGGGCTCGTCAGCAGGCTGGCGCTTGCAAGGCATTGCGTTCGGGACCTGTGCGGGCAAACGATCGGCGAGAAATTGAACGATTGCCGCCCGATCAGGCCCAGACGTCAAGGGCGCTGGACTCCCTGCCGGTTCAGGGTGACACGATAGATCGAGGTGGTCGCGGTCATGTAGAGTTCGTGCTTCGCGCGTCCGCCGAAACAGACATTCGAGACCAGTTCCGGCACCAGGATCTTGCCCAGAAGATCGCCGTTCGGGGAAATGCAATGAACGCCATCCGCTGCGGAAGACCAGAGATTTCCGTCTGTGTCGACACGCAAGCCGTCCGAGCAGCCCGGACTGATCACGTGAAATACGTCTCCGCCAGTCAGTCTGTCGTCAGAGCCAACGTCGAAGGCCCGGATATGTTGCGGATCCTCGCTGAACATGCGTCCGGTATCGGCCATGTAGAGCCGCGACTCGTCAGGCGAAAACGCCAGGCCGTTGGGGCAATTGGCATCCGTCACCATCGCATCAACATGTCCCGAAGCGGGGTCGGCGCGGTACAGGTTGCACGGCAGTTCCTGCTCCGCCGCATAGCCCTCGTAGTTGGTCATGATCCCATAGTGCGGGTCCGTGAACCAGATCGTCCCGTCGGACTTCACGACCACGTCGTTGGGTGAATTGAGCCGCTTGCCCCCAAAGCTGTCCGCGATCACGGTAATCTGCCCGTCGTGTTCGGTCCGCGTCACCCGTCGGGCACCGTGTTCGCAAGACACCAGCCGTCCTTCGCGGTCGCGAGTATGGCCGTTGCTGTAGTTCGACGGCTGCCGATAAGTGGTAACGCCGCTTCCGGGAGTCCAGCGCATTATGCGATTGCTCGGGATGTCGGAAAACAGAAGACAGCCCGCATCGCCGAACCAGACTGGCCCCTCGACCCAGTCGAACCCCGTGGCAAGCTGCTTGACCGGCGCATTGCCCAAAACATAGCTGTCGAATGCGGGACCACGGGACTCAAAGAAGGACATTTGTCGGCTCCAGGCTTTTCGGGCTTCGCTGTTATCGATACCATCCGAAGGCGTCAAGAAGCTGCAACCTGCCATGGGAGACCGGTCAATGGAATTCACTGCACTCACGCGCGTTCTGACACATCGCGCAACCTTGCAAATGCTGGGTGCCGCGGCGGAAGCGGCCGAGGCCATCAATCAGCCGCAATGCATCGTGATCGTGGATGCCTACGGTGAACTGCTTGGCGAGATCCGGATGACCGGTTCGAAGTTCCTCAGCCGCAGGTCGGCGCGAGCGAAGGCGCGAACGGCGGCCTCGACCGGCGCCCCCAGCACCGCGGTCCCCGAAGCTGCGCGGCCGCACATTGCGGCAGCCACCGGTGGCGAGGTCACAGGGCTCGCCGGTGGCTTGCCGATCCGAATTGACGGCGTGCTGCTTGGCGGGATCGGCGTCGGGTCCGGTTCGCCCGAGCAGGACTTGACGGTTGCTCGAGCGGCGCTGGCGGCAATTGGCGCGGACGCAGACAAGTCGCCGAAGCGCGATCAGTGACTGTTCAGAACGCGATTTGCACCTTCACTGCATGGTTCCGGTCAGAAGCGAGCTGGAACCCGCTTTCCGAGTCGTCAAGTGCCACGGTATGAGTGATCAGCGGTTTGACATCGATCAGTTTCCTCTGCATCAGTTCGACGCCAGTCAAGAATTCGTCGTGGAAGCGAAACGAGCCTCTGAACTGAATTTCCTTTGTTGTCATGGTCTGAACCGGGACCTGCATGTCGCCGCCGAGCCCTAGCTGCACCGCCATCCCGCCAGGACGCAGTGCCGCGATTCCGCCAGCCAATGCCTGCGCGACACCAGTGCACTCGAAGAGCAAGTCGAAACACCCCTTGCCTGCCTCGTAGTTGGCCATCCGTTCCGGTGTCTGGCCGACATTGACGGCGCAGTCGACGCCGATCTGGCTGGCCATGCGCAGCGTGAAGTCCGAGAGATCGGTTGCCACGATCTCTGCCGCGCCGGACCGCCGGGCAACGAGGATGCACAAGAGTCCGATCGGTCCGCAGCCGGTGACAAGCAC
>VXPN01000349.1 GCA_009839535.1 Boseongicola sp. SB0662_bin_57
GGCGGGTCCGCGAGGCCCTGATCACGGCCTTCAACTTCGAATTCATCAACCAGACAATCAATGGCGAACTTCAGCCCCGCATCACGTCGTACTTTTCGAACTCGATCCTTGGCATGAGCAACGGGCCCGCCGAAGGCCGCGTGCGGGAATTCCTCGAGCCCTTTGCAACAGAGCTCCTGCCTGGCGCGCTTGAAGGCTACGAGCTTCCCGCCGGAGACGGCACCGAACGGAATCGAGAGAACCTGAGCGCCGCGCTTGCGCTCATGGACGAAGCCGGCTGGTCGCTTAGGGACGGCAAGTTGACGAACGCGGCCGGCGATACCTTCGGCTTCGAAATTCTCCTTTCTTCCGGGGCAACCGAGACTCACCAGATCGTGGATATCTACTCGTCCGCGCTGGAGCGCATGGGCGTCGACCTCGCCGTCACCACGGTGGACGCCGCCGAATTCAAGGAACGCACGAACAAGTTCGACTTCGACATGACGTGGTACGCGAGAGGCATGTCGCTCTCGCCCGGGAACGAGCAGAACCTCTACTGGAGTTCCGAAGCTGCGGATACAGAGGGGAGCCGGAACTGGATGGGAGTCCGGAGTCTTGCAGTGGAGGCAATGATCGAGCGGCTCTTGACGTCCAGGAGCCAGGACGACTTCGTCGCCGCAACCAAGGCCCTTGACAGGGCCCTGACGACGGGACGCTACGTGATTCCCATTTGGCATGTACCGGTCTCTCGGATCGCGCATTCAAGGCAGCTGCGATACCCGGACAGGCTGTCGATGTATGGGGACTGGATCGGGTTCCAGCCCGATGTCTGGTGGTATGAGGAGTGAGGAAGTGCGAAGGGTCATGCTGCTTGCAGTGCTTCTGCTGGGACTTGCCGCGTGCAATACGGTTGAAGGCATTGGAAGCGACGTGTCGGCAAGTGCTCGCGCCATTGGCGACGCACTGACGTAGGCGTCTTTCAGGCAAGTCGGTGCAAGCGCGGAAAGCCGGAGCGCGTTCCGTGTCGCCTTTGCTTGCGGTGGTCCGGATCACGGGAAAGAAGGAGTTCGGCGACAAGGGCGCATACATGGCGCGCATTGCGGTCAACGGCCTTGGCCGAATTGGCAAACCGCGGCTCCAACGGCTCCTTGACGAGGAGCGCAGCAGCGAGATCCTGACAGACACTGAACGAGCACTGCCCATGCTCTTGACGATCAGGAATGTGGCACTGTCTGCGCTAAGTTCGTCGGACCCACGGCCGCGCCATGCCCCACGCCGCGCCGTGAACATCCAATGGGCAGTCTCTTGCACATGCTGCAAAGGGGTGCCAACGATGGCAAATGCCCATCAAGATCGACATCCTGAGCGACCCCATCTGCCCGTGGTGCTACATCGGCAAGATCAGTCTCGACCGCGCGCTTGAACTGCGTCCTGATCATCCGTTCCAAATTGAATGGCACCCGTTTCAGTTGAATCCCGACATGCCCCTCAGCGGCATGGAGCGAAAAGCCTATCTCGAAAAGAAGTTCGGCGGACGCGAGAACGCCAAGCAGGTCTACGATCGAATTGCCGATGCCGCAAAAGCCGCGGGACTGAAGCTTGATCTTGACGGAATCAAGCGAACACCAAACACGATTGACGCCCACCGCCTGATTCACTGGGCAGGTCTGGAAGGGCGCCAGACCGCGACCGTCACTCGCCTCTTCAAGGCGTATTTCGAGGAATGCAGGGACATTGGAGACCGTTCGGAACTGCTTGAGATCGCGGAAGCCGTCGGCATTGGTCACGCCGTGGCAGAACGGCTGCTTGGCAGCGATGCTGACATCGAGGAAATGCGCACACGGGATGCGCATGCAAGGAAACGGGGTGTAGGCGGCGTGCCCACGTTCGTCGTCGCTGACCGCCACGTCGTTCAGGGTGCGCAGCCAAAAGACCTTTGGCTCAGAGTCATGGACGAGTTGTCCGAACAAGCCGAGTCGTCTTCGTGAGTGGAGCCAGCCGGGAAGAGGCCAATCGCGCGTCGATCACCGCGTCCCGTGCAGAACTCATCGCCATCATCGCCATGATGGCAGCAACGGTCGCATTTGCGACGGATGCCATGCTTCCCGCCTTTCCTGACATCGGCGCGGACCTCAGTCCGCACGGCCCGAATCGTGCACAGCTTGTCGTGGCATCGTTCATGGTCGGGCTTGGCGTGGGGACGCTCTTTGCCGGACCGCTTTGCGACGCCTTTGGTCGCCAAGCCGTCACGATCGGCGGAACCGTGATCATCATCATCTTCGCGACGGTGTCGGCACTGGCCCAGAGCCTGGAGTTGCTGCTTCTTGCCCGGTGCCTGCAAGGCGTGGGATCGGCCGGACCGCGCGTTGCGAGCATGGCGATCGTGCGCGACCTGTTCCGGGGTCGCGAAATGGCACGAATCCTGAGTTTTGTCATACTGGTGTTCACGCTCGCACCGGTGTTCGCCCCTTCGGTCGGATGGCTCCTCACCCAAGGATTCGGCTGGCGCTCGATCTTTGTCTCCTTTGCTGTCTTTTCGATCATGTCGACCGGCTGGCTGCTGCTCAGGCTGCCCGAAACCCTGTCCCGCGAAAACCGTCGGTCACTTCGCCTCCGAGAGCTTGTCGACGGCTTGCTGGAGGTCTTTTCGAATCGCCAGGTCATGCTGGCAATCGGCTGCCAGTCGCTGGTTTTCGCCGTGCTGATGTCGACATTGCTGTCCAGCCAGCAAGTCTTCGACAAGGTCTTCGACCGAGGCGCAGGCTTTCCGCTCTGGTTTGCGCTGATGGCGGCTCTTGCAGCAGGTGCAAGCGTGATGAACGCTGCCATCGTGGTGCGTGCCGGGATGCGCAAGGTGGTCCGGGCCGCCCTGCTTGTTCACAGCAGCTTCACCGGCATATTCCTGCTAGCAATGATCACCGGCGTGCTACCGGCATCATGGCTGTTTCCGGTTGGATTTCTCTGGTGCACGTCGGTCTTTCAACTGGCGGGCTTCACGCTCGGAAACATCAATGCGATCGCCATGGAGCCAATGGGCCACATGGCCGGGCTTGCCGCATCCATCATCACTTCCGTCGCGACGATCGCGTCGATTGCGATTGCTGCGCCAATTGGCCAGGCGTTTGACGGAACCCTCGTGCCGCTGACGGCTGCAACTTTCGTTTTCACGGCGCTGGCCCTTCTGCTGGCGCACCGCCTTGAGGGATGAAAGCAGTCGCGCTTCATGTCCGGCATTCCGAATTGCGCGGACCCAGGCAGGCGGTCTGAGGACAGTTCCGGAAGGCGTCCGTCCGGCGAGCGCGGTCCGGCCCCGCAACCTGGCAGAAAGCGAAGAACCGGACCTGGAACCTCCTGCGTCACTTCATGATGTCGTGGAGCGGTTGATCGCCATCGGCCCGGACGCGCCCGCGGCGGCCGGCATGCCTTGACGGCAAGACGGCTCCCCAGCCCTGCAAGCGCAGACGCCGCGCTGCATTCAGGCCAATGAGAGATCAGCCGGGAACAGCCGACCTGCCTGCCAAGCGCTGCCGTTTCTTCGCAAGCACCTTTTGCCGCTCTTCCCACTTGTAATCGGGATCTTCCATGACCGGCACAAAGGTAAGTGTGCCACCCAAACGCCAAGGATCAAGCACGATGCCACGTTCAAAACCGTCGCCCTTCCGACTTATGACCGCGGTGCTGTGTTCAATGCGCACCGGATTGAAGGCGTTCGCGATTGCCCTGTGGACCTCCAGCGTCTCCAGACGCTCGGCAAGCAAGCGCGCTTCCATGTCTTCGGCCCAGTGCCAGCAAAGGCCGCGTTCCTTGATGCCCAGATTCACCTGCGTGTTGTGCCACAAAGGCGAACCCGTGATCCGGTAGGAAACGGCGAGCTCGCGTGCATGCTGGAGCGCAACCCGCGCCGCACGCTCGGCTTCCTCGGCGCTGACTCCAGGCCCGAGCGCGAGGATCATGCCTTCAAGCGATGCGATGTCGCTTTCGCTTGGCGGGCCATGTCGCTCAGGGTTGGCGCCGCAACCCCAAAGCGACAGCAGCGCCAGCAGGACCAAGAAGATTTTGAGGATTTGCAACACTCTCATGCGAGCAGTCCCGCGCGGCCAGCCGCATTCAACGATATCCGTCCCGCAATCGGATGTCGAGCAATCCGCGGAGACCTGCACGTCTGTGCAAGGCATGCACATCACGTTTGGTGTGACCTGACGCACGCGGGACAGCGCAGTTCAGAGAATTGCTGGCCAGCCAGTCTCCCGAATCTTAAGTTCGCATCAATCCTCTTCGCTCGCGCCGGGTTCCTTCTTCTTGCGAACCTCCTGACCGACGCAAGGATCTCGTCGGCAGACGGGTGTGTCCGGATTTATTCCGCTCAGGCGGCCCGGCGCCAGTCAAAGAGGTCGGTCATCCGGTTGTTGAGCGAACGGCACCTGAGCGCCATGATGCTGTTTGCGCCCTTCATTGACCATCGGGCGCCACCTTTCTTCATGCGCCCGCAGATCACCGACTTGCATCCTCCCTCGATGACCCCGGATCCCACCGGCATGCCCCTTGCCTGGCACTCGCCATAGCGCATTCTGTGGATGTTGCCGCGGAAGTAGCCGACGCATTTCGCGACCTCCTCGTGCCGCCTGGCGTGCCGCGACAGTTCCTGGATCACCGGCTCGACCGTGCCCACCTTGACGAGGGAGTTCAGCCGCTCGTAGCGCCTCTCTTCCTCCGCCGGATCCGGCTCCATGGCCCGGACCGCGGCCCTCTGGGTCTCCGGGACATGGAACTGGTCCAGGATGTACGTCACGTTTCCGTGGCCGAAGACCCTGTCCGCGGTGTTCTCGATCCATGCCGCGCCGTCCGAGACGATCACGATTTCCCGCGCGCCATGCGCCTCGCGCCGGAGACGCGCCTCGAAGGCGGACGTGCCGTGCTCGGGAGCGGCCGCACTGTCGATCGCCGCCGACTGCGTGACGCTCCCCGGCACCGTCGTCGGCTTGCCGGTCCTCGGATCCGGCGCCATCTCGTAGAGCCGCAGGAGCTTCGCCTCGCGCGTGCCCGCGTCCCGGAAGCGGGAAGCATCCCCGCCTTCGTCCTGAATGTCTGTCATCTGCTTCAATCCTGCCTCGATTGTCCTCGTTGCCGGCAGGTCCGCGGCATCGTTGCCGCAGCCGCGCCGTTGAGGACATCAAGACAGCAGGCGAATCGCCGATCAAGCCTCGATCCGGGATTCCGTGAAAATTTCCGGACACACACACACCCTCGGCAGACTTGACCCACCTGCAGGGCTTCGGGCTCTCGTTGTGCGCGTCGATCAATGACACGAAGTCCGTCTTGAGTTCAGCGACCGAGCGATGTGCGCCCCGTTGCAGCTTCATCCTGGTCAGTTCCGCGAACCAGCGCTCGACATGGTTGGAAGCCCTTCAGCGCATGGCAGGGCGATCCTGCAACGGTGGGGCTGCGACCTCGTCGCCTTGTGCCTGCGGACATGCGCCTCAAGGAATTCGCGCTCATCGTCGCTCAGCGCCGCTTCCACCGCATTGCCTCGCATCGAACCGCCTCCTGCTAACGTCGTTCGCCGTTATTGATGGCAACAATTGCTACCGAAGACTTGGAAATCTCTGGCGAATCATGAATGCAGGAGTTCCTAGGAAAGCCGACGCTTGCATCGTGATCATGGGGAGACACTAGGCCCGTCAACCAGGCTCGAATCCTGGCACAGGTCGTCGTCGAGCGCGTGGACGGCGTTCACGAAGAGCGGCAGGACGCGATCCGCTCTTTCCAGGTTCTCAATCACCCGAGCTTCGTCCAAGGTGATCGTGTATCCATGATTGACGACGTGACGAAATCCCTTCAGATGAAAGAGGTCATCGTACATGTCTTGTGACACGAGGGCTTTCCTAATGCCGTTTCGTGGAGAGGCCACCTGATCCAGGATGTCCTGATGCGAAGACAGACCTGCGGGAACATGTCCGTCCACGTTCTCGCAGACGACCTTCATCGCCTCTTCCAAGCCGTTGTAGATGTTGTGAACGATTGTCGCGACGGTTGTCATCGCGGACCATCTTTGCGCACCTGTTAGCGTTTCCAAGGGAAAGTCCTGCATGAAGGAGGCAAGTCTTTCCCGTTCCTGAAAGAGAAGCCTCATCTTCATGTTGACCGGCGCGAGCAGGGCAGATCGTGTCTCAAGATGCATGCAGGAGAGCCAAGTTCTCGTCCGACAGGTCGTCCTCAAACAGCAGATCGACTGGAACGCTCCACCTGCGGCAAGCACGTGCAACCGCTTGCTCCACAAGCACTCTGGCTGCCGCGTTCCCGTTCAAGTCAACTGTGACGTCGATGTCGGAATGCGCCATGAAACGCTCCTTCGCGAGAGACCCGAACAGTGTCGGCTTCACGTTCAGCGAGAGCATCTCGGCCTCCAGCCATCCCCAAGCCGCAAGCGCGCGTCGGTGGCGCTCTTCCGTACGCTTTGCAATGATGTCTTCCCAGTGAGTCATGATTCGTCAGGTTCACTCGATGGCCGCTCTGCAAAATTCGAACGGTCGCCACCCGCGATCGTCGATTTGCCGCATGAATCCTACACGATTTCGTGCGCATGTGAAAGCAGGACATGGTGATCGGGGTGAAGCCCAGATTGTTGACGCACGTTCTTTTTGAATCGTGTTTGGTCCTCGTTTGAAAGATAATATGGCGACTTCTGACCTGTTTTGTAGCCCCCGTTCCACTCTGAAGTGCAACACCTGATGTAGTGTTGCGAGGCGTCGGA
>VXPN01000543.1 GCA_009839535.1 Boseongicola sp. SB0662_bin_57
ACCAGAACGTCATGTTCACCGGCGACATCGTCGAGTATCGCTCGGCCTGCTATTGCGGCGACGGACATTTCCACGACTGGCCGGGGACGCTTGAGGCCATCCGGTCCTTCGATCTGGACGCGATCGCGCCAGGTCGGGGGGACGCCCTGATCGGCAAGGAGATGGTCAATTCGTCTCTCGACCTGACCAAGGACTTCGTGCGTTCCACCTACGGGCCGGCCGCCAGGGTTGCGCTCGGGGGCGGATCGCTGAAGGATGCCTGGGATGCGGTGCGCGCGGAATGCGATCCGAAATTCAGCGATTACGCCATCTACGAGCACTGCCTGCCGTTCAACGTCTCTCGCGCCTTTGACGAGGCGCGCGACATCGACACGCCTCGGATCTGGACTGCCGAACGTGACCTGGAGATGTGGGAGGCATTGCAGGGATGAGCCCCTATTTCGAATTCGCGGTCAACAATCGCTACGCGAACCGGACGCTTTACGAGGCGATCGCGGAGATGGACCAGGCCACGTTCACGGCAAGGCTGCCGGGTTTCTTTCCTTCATTGTCAAAGACCCTGAACCACATTCGGAAGGTGGACGCCTTCTACCTCGGCGCGTTGAAGGGAACCGGCATTGGCCGCGCCGTCTACGCCTGGCCCGACATCGAGAACGTGACCGCGCTTTCCGAGGAACAGTCCAGCCTGGACATGGACCTGATAGATTTCTGCGATGGTGACATTGATCTCGACCGCTGCATGGCCGTCGAGCGACCGGGCGTTCGGACCCAGGAACGGATCGGCGCGCTGCTGCCGCATCTGTTCCAGCATCAGATCCATCACCGGGGACAGGCTCACGTTCAGGTGGGCGAGGCGGGGGTCGCGCCGCCGCAGCTGGACGACTTCTTTCTCGAGTGGGAACGTGCGCCGATCGCGCAGGACTGCATTCGGGAATTCCTGTCGTGACGCTTCAGGGCCGTTATCCGGTTGCGCTTCGGCTCTACCCCTATCGCCGGTCGGATGACCAGGACGCAGCCACGCCGGCGCGCCACCCGGTCGTGGTCGCGGGCGGCGGGCCGACCGGGCTTGCCGCGGCGCTGGACCTGGGCCGGAAGGGGCATCGGGTGGTGGTTCTGGACGATCATGAAGGTGTGGGTCTGGGAAGCCGCGCGATCTGCTTTTCCAAGCGCACGCTCGAGATCGCGCACCGGCTGGGCCCCGGTCCCGGGATGCTGGACGGTGGCGTGATCTGGCAGAAGGGCCGGGTGTTTCGCGACAGGGACGAGATCTACAGCTTCGATCTCTTGCCGGAGGAGGGGCACAGGTATCCCGCATTCATCAATCTCAGCCAGGTTCAGTTCGAGAAGTTCCTGTTTGAAGCCATCGAGCACGCGCGGGCGGACGGCGCAGAGATCGAGATTCGCGGCGGCAACCGGGTCGATGCGCTTGATGCGAGTCCGGACGGCATTCGGATCGAGGTGATGACTCCGGAGGGCGCCTACAGTCTGGAAGCGGACTGGCTGATCGCATGTGACGGCGCCCGCTCGCCCGTGCGCAACATGCTCGGACTCGGGTTCAAGGGGCGCGTGTTCGAGGACAATTTCCTCATCGCCGATGTCAGGATGACGGCGGACTTTCCGACCGAGCGCTGGTTCTGGTTCGAGCCCTGGTTCAGGTCGGGGGATTCGGCACTTCTCCACAAGCAGCCCGATGACATCTGGCGGATCGACTTCCAGATTGGATGGGACATCGATCGTGACCAGGAGCTGAAGGAGGAAAACATCCTTGCCCGCGTCGATGCCATGCTCGGCACGGGCGTGGAGTACGAACTCGTGTGGAGCTCGATCTACACGTTCCAGTGCCGCAGGATGGAGCGGTTTCGGCATGGCCGGGTGCTGTTTGCCGGCGACAGCGCCCATCAGGTCTCGCCCTACGGCGCGCGCGGGGCGAATTCCGGAGTGCAGGATGCCGAGAACCTGGCGTGGAAGCTGGACTTCGTGATTGGAGGGCTGGCCCCCGAGACGCTCTTGGACGGCTACGACGCGGAGCGCATCCATGCGGCGGACGAGAACATCCTGAACTCGACTCGTTCGACCGATTTCCTGACGCCAAAGTCCGAAATCTCGCGGACCTTTCGCGACGCGGTACTGACCTTGGCGGCGCGGCACGCCTTCGCGCGCCCGCTTGTGAACTCCGGCCGCCTGAGCGTGCCCTGCGCATATGACGGGCTGCCGGGCTTTGGTCCCGACATGCTCCGCCAGCCCGCCCGGTCGCGACCTGGCGCGCCCGCGCCCGACGCTCCGGTGGGTGACGGGTACCTCCTCGACCTCCTCGGGGGAGAATTCACTCTGCTTGGCCTGGGTCTTGACGTGCCCGAGTCAACCCAAGTGGACGGCATTTCCGTGGCGGGTCTTGCGTTGAGCGATGCGTCGATCAGCGACTTGCTCAGGGAGCGGTATCTGGGCGAGACGGCAAGCGCCGCGTATCTCTTTCGCCCGGACCAGCATGTCGTGGCCAGGTGGCGGGAGCTCGACCTGGAAGCGGTTCGAACGTCCGTCCGGAACGCCGTCGGAAAGGGGGGCGAATGACACTCAACCTGGAACCGAACCTGTCCGATCCGGACGGCTTCTACGAGGCTCTCCTGAAGGCCCACGAGGGATTGAGCGACAAGGAGAGCGTGGAGTTGAACGCGCGCCTGGTGCTTGTTCTTGCCAACCAGATAGGCGATCCCGACACGCTTGCAGCCGCCATCGAGGCGGCGAAGTGAGCGACATCGTGCTCTACGACTACCCAAGAAGCTCGGCGAGCTACCGGGTGCGGATCGCGCTGAACCTGGCCGGGTTGAGCCATGAGCGGGTGATTGTGAACCTGCTCGAAGGCGAACAGTCTGGGCCGGAGCACCTTGCGCGGAATCCGCAGGGATTCGTGCCGGTGCTGGACATTGACGGGAATCGATTCACCCAGTCGTTGGCAATCCTCGAATACCTCGATGCCACTCGCGGACTTGCCCTGCTTCCCGGCGATCCTGTCAGGCGTGCACGCATCATGGCGCTTGCCATGGTGATTGCCGTAGATCTGCATCCTGTCTGCAATCTTTCCGTCTCGAACCGGGCAACCAGCGGCGAGGAGCCGGCGCGAACCGAGTGGATGCAGGAATTCATCGGCAAGGGGCTCACGGCATTCGAGGCAATGCTGGGCGGTTTCGAACAGGCGCCGTTTTGTTCGGGAGACCGTCCCGGGCTTGCCGACCTGTGCCTTATCCCTCAACTTTACAATGCTGATCGCTGGGGCGTTCCGCTTGACGGAATGCCGAGGATACGCGGCGTCCGGGCGGCTTGTGATCGTCTGCCCGCCTTTGACGAGGCTCACCCGGACAGGCAGGGATGAAGTGCCGTTCAGTTGTCGGCGGTCGGCGGGTCGAACCCGCGAAAGACGGCAATTTGGCCATCAAGGCAGCGGCAATGGGGATAGTCCAGGTTCCTTTAAAGTCCGTTGTGCCTTGCTGTTGACGCGAGAGGCTGCCTTTCGAACTTGAGAGCATGTCGAGGTCCGGTCTTGGTCAGGCCAGCGAGGTTTCAGGCTGTCGGCGAACACTTTGTTCCATCATTGCTCGTCGGCCTCAGCTTCGTGATGCAAAGGATTGAAGAGCTGAAGCCCCCTGAAATCCACTTCGTAATCCGTCCCCATCACGCAGTCGCGCGCCTCCACCACCGCTGCAAGGATCATGTCGAGGGCGCTGTGCGGGCGGCCCGCAGCCTTTCCGTCCGCCATCAAGCGCGCCCAGATCCCCGCCGATCCCGCGCTCCTCGTCGAACGGACCTTCCGCTGCACATGCAATCGCCACGCACAAACGCGACGAACTGGCCTGGGAAGGCGACGGCGAAGAGTTGGAGAAGCTGGTCGAGGCTGCCAGGGAGCTACACGATTCGTCGCAAGGCGGCGCCTCCGATCGAGCGAAACCGCCCGGCTGTCGGGCGGTGTCCGATGCCGGCCCGGGCAATGACGCCCTCCGACCGTTTCCCGGAACTCCGAATCCCCTCAGCATTCCGGCCCGGGCCTGCCGCTGCAGCCCGGGCATTTCCGCTGCCGGATATCGGAGCCGTTCGCGCCGCATTGGAACCGCGGTCCCCGCATCCGAGCGGTGCGAAGCGGTCCGAATTGTCGCTCGTGGACGCTATCCTTGCCGGAGCAGGGATCGCGACGGAGCCGCAGGAGATCGTCGGGCAGGCCATGGAGCCCGCCTCCCGGAATCCCTGGACGGCGCGCCCTGCGAACCGGAGTTCCTTCCACCCCAACCTCGACACCGACGAACCCAAGCCCGGGCGCCAGGAAGGCGCCGACGGCAACCCCGTGCGTGCACGGGATCGGGCGATGATCTCGTCCCGCCAGGAGCAAGCCGGGAGCCGTCCGACCTTGAGCGGGCCGGACGGCCCCGACGGGGTTGTCCGGATTTGTGCCAATGCCTCCTGTCCGGTGGGCTCAGGCGGGGAACTGCGCATTTATGCCCGCGCCGACATCGAACACGTCGCCCGAGATCAGGGCCGCGTGCGGGCCGCACAGGAAGCGCACGCAGTCGCCGATGCGCGAGGGCTCGTAGAGGCCGACCGGCAGGAC
Source organism: Boseongicola sp. SB0662_bin_57 (assembly GCA_009839535.1). GTDB lineage: Bacteria > Pseudomonadota > Alphaproteobacteria > Rhodobacterales > Rhodobacteraceae > JAJEFO01. The sequence continues at coordinate 4,595 of VXPN01000543.1, forward strand.
ATGGCGCCCCTTCGCCCCCTCGTTGAACTGCTCGAAAGTGAGCGTCTGGCCGGGCACGATGTTGGAAAGGATGTACTCGTTGTCGAGCAGTCCGGTGCGAACCAGCGTCGGGCAGACCGCGTTGCAGGTCACGTTGTGCGGGCCGAGGGCAAGCGCGGTGCTCTTCGCGATCCCGATCACGGCCCACTTGGTCGCCGAGTAGACCGGGAAGTTCGCGCTGCCGGAGCGGCCGGTCACCGAGGACATCACGACAATTCGGCCGGACTTCCGATCCCGAAGGATCGGGGTCGCGGCCTGTATCGTCTTCATGACGCCCTTGAAGTTGATGTCGGTCACCAGCGACAGCGCGTCTTCGCCGAAGCTCTCCAGCGGGCCGACTTGGGTGATGCCTGCGTTGGCCACCACCAGATCGAGACCGCCCAGTTCCCGCACGGCGCGGTCCACGGCTGCCCTCTGCGCCCCGAAGTCGCGCACGTCGCCCTGCACGGCGATGCATTTCACGCCCTTGGACTCGACGGCTGCTTTGGCCTCGGCCAGATCGGCAGCGGTTGCCAGAGGGTAGGGGACTTCGGGCAGTTGCCGCGCGACGTCGAACAGCACGACATTCGCGCCGCCGTCTGCTAGGGCTTCGGCGCAAGCTCGGCCGATGCCGCGAGCCGCGCCGGTCACGAAGGCCGTCTTGCCGGCAAGTTCTCCCCCGGCGGCGGACTCCTGGGCTTCGGCGTTGCCGGCGACGGCGGTTGCGACGCCGAGACCGATGGCGCCGGTCAGCGCGGTCCGGCGCGTGATCGCCCGCCGGTCGTTCTCGGTGTCCGTCCGGGGTTCGGGAGCGGGTGATGTGGATGTGTTCGACATGGGATGTTTCCTTGCTTCAGTGAGTTGGTTTGCTTTGCCGGACTTGCGGATTCGCGCGGCCAGGGTGTAAACGAATGATTACTTACGGCCTTCCCGTCACCATGTCAACAAGTGATTACAAAACGGAGCCAAGCTGTGAATGAAACGAAAGCGCCACGCCGGCGCGATGCCGCGGCCACGGCGGAACGCATCCTGCGCGCGGCCCAGGAGGTGTTCCACGACAAGGGCTACGAGGGGGCGACCACACGGGAGATCGCCGATCGCGCCGGGGTCAACCTGGCGCTGATCAAGCGGTATTACGGCTCCAAGCTCGGCCTCTTCGAAAGGGCCGTGTTACCGTTCCTGACCTTGGAGGCCTTCCTCGACAAGCCGGTCGACGATCTCGGCGAGAGGCTCGCCGATCACTATGTCCGCACCGAACCTATGGACCGGTTCGACCCGATTCTCGTGTTGCTGAAATCGATCTCCAGCCCCGATGCCGGGCCGCTCCTTGTCGAGGCGGTGGAGCGGCAGGCCGTAACGCCGCTTGCCGAGGTGCTGGGAGGCGAGGACGCCAGCGCGCGCGCGATCCTGATCGCGACCCAGATTGCCGGGCTGATCCTCCGCTTCCGGGCAATGAGGCAATCGCCCCGAAGCGAGGCGGAAAGGCAGGCGATTCGCGTCCGGCTCTCCGCCTATTTCAGGGAACTGACGCAAGACGGTTCGATCCCTTCGGAGGACAAGAGGGCCAGATGACCCCATCGCCGGAACCCGTTCAACCTGGTTTCGAAAGTTGTTGTGCATTGCAGCCGATTCCGAAGTCCGCCTTTCGACGTTGAGAGCATATCGCGTCCAGTTTCTGTCAAGCCGGCGAGGTGACAGACTGTCGGCGAACACCTCGGCCCGTCATTGCCTCTGCGCCCCAGTTCCGCGGCAGCGTCACGGCCTGGGCCTGTCGCGTGACGACATAGCGGCCGCGATCGGGGTGAGCGCGGGCACGGTATCGAACGTGCTTCGCCGCGCGGAGGCGGCAGGGCTCTCCTGCTGGCCGCTCCCGGACGGTCTCGACGACGAGGCTCTCCGGAAACGGCTCTACCCGCAGCGGGCCGGGCGTGTCGGCGGGCACGTGGAGCCCGACTGGGAGGCGATCGTCGAGGAGTACAGGGCGCCGCCCGGCCGGCGACGTGCCAAGCTGACCCAGCGCCAGCTCTGGGTCGAGTACAGCGAGGAGGTCACGGCACAGGGC
>VXPN01000555.1 GCA_009839535.1 Boseongicola sp. SB0662_bin_57
TCCGACGCCTCGCAACACTACATCAGGTGTTGCACTTCAGAGTGGAACGGGGGAGCAGTTTCTGGCCGGCCTCGGATTCAAACGTGCCCTTGGGAAGCGAGTAGATGGGGAATCATGTACGAAAGTGCCAACGTCCCTTTCATGTCACAGCGTTGCAAGTGAGCGATGCTTCGCGTGGGCGGCCTTCGGGCCGAGACGGGTGAAAGCCAATCGTCTACACCGCGAATCCACCGTGCCATCGGTCCAGCGCCGGTGGCATTTTCGTATATAATTCCCAAATGGAAGTGCTTTGGCTGCTTCGATCAGATGTTGGCCCGATGCGCGCCCGACCGGCCGGCAATCCAGACCCGAGACATTGCCGCAGCACCGCCGCGGCCGTCGGCACGATGCCGGGCATCGAGGTCAGGGTCCGGAACCTCTCCGCGAGCGTCTCCCGCCCGTCGGCGGACCGCACCGGTTGGCTGAAATTCGAGAACACGGCAGGTCACGCCCTGTTCGTCGAACGGGACCCAACCTTGTTCGATCAATGCGCCAGCCTGCCAATCCATGCGCATGTGAAGATCGAGCTGGCGGCCGCAAGGTCAGCGGCGAGACGCCGTTCGCCAATGGCGCGATGCGCTGAGATTGCAAACTGGACCGGGCATCGGGCTCATTCGTCGAGCGATCCGTGCATTGCGAGCTGGCCCAGGTCTGCATCCTGGGCCTCGATGACGCGGAATGACTCGCGAACCCCAACCTCGGACAATTCGCGAGAGACCGTGAGCAGCGTGTTCGCAGCATGCTCGTCGCACATATCCGCCATATGGCCCAGTTCCTCGGCGGCGACCGGGCGCGCGGCGGCGAGGTCGGGCGCACCGTAGTAGGTCACGAAGTGCGCGGCCAGCATGTCCGTCAGGCGATCGAGTTCAGCGGGCTCGATCCGGGTGACCGCAACGAAGGTCACGCGCCCGGTCGTCTCCAGCCCGAACCAGCCATTCGAAAAGGCCTGCCGGGCCTTGCCCGCCAGATCGGCCTCGGTCCAGTTCGAAAACTCGAACCCGCCGGAAATGCACCATTCGCCGGTGCGGGCCGGCACCGGATAGACCCGGGTGTCGCTTTCGTCGAAATGGATCGCGCGAGCGAGGTTCATTGCACCTCCAGAAGGGCCGTGAGCGGGAACAGACGGGTGTCGTTTCCGTCGCGCAGGAGCATCCCGAAATCCTCGTCAACACCAAGGAAGGTGCCGCTCGCCCCGCCAAACCGGACTGCGTCGCCCAATCCGTGCGCGATGCCCCGCCATTCGGCGTGCAACGGTCTCGGACCTTCATCCTCCCAACGCGCAATCCAGTTGAGCGTATGACGCGCCCAGCTTTCGATCAGGTTCACCGGGTCCACATCGACGCAACCTTCCTCGTAGAGCGCCGTCTCTTCGATGTCATCGCCCGGCCTCTGCTTGGGGCTGAGCAGCGGCATCTCGAAGCCGACAACCAGCCAGTCCGGCTGCGCACCCTCATCGTCGGTGCTTGCCGCCGCCCGGAACCGGCCGCAACGCGCCCCGTTGACGCGGACTTCACCGGACCAGCCAAGGTGAACCGTAACCTCTGGCGGTGCGAGCGCACCGAGGGAATTCTGCAGCCCGACGCCGCAAAGCGGCAGCATGGCCATGGCCTTTCCAAGCGGCACTTCCGGCGCGAACACCAAGGCGGAACCAATCCGGTCCAGCGAGACGTTGTATACGACAAGCCCGGCGTCGCAACCCAGGCTCGCCTTGGCGCAAGCAGTGACGAAGGGGTCGATTGCACCGCTGACGGCCAGGCCGGACATCATTGGAGGCAGGAGGGCTTCCGTCATGCGGCGCTCAACCCGACAAGCTCCCTCGCCACTTGCTGAAACGCGGCCGCCTGCGGCCCGTCGGGGCTTGTCACGACAACGGGCGCGCCCCCGTCACCGGCGACTCGGATGTCGAGATGCAACGGGATCTCCGCCAGAAGCGGCACGCCGATCTTCGCCGCCTCGACCGCCACGCCGCCGTGGCCGAAGGTGTGTTCTTCGTGCCCGCACTTCGAGCAGATGTGGGTGGACATGTTTTCGATCAGGCCGAGGATCGGAACGCCCAGCTGGTTGAACATGTCCACTCCCTTGCGGGCATCGATCAACGCCACGTCCTGTGGCGTGGAAACGATGATCGCGCCATCGACGACGGCTTTCTGCGCAAGCGTCATCTGGACGTCGCCAGTGCCTGGCGGCAAGTCGACGATCAGCACGTCGAGAGCGCCCCATTGCACCTGCGTCAGCATCTGCTGCAACGCGCCCATCAACATCGGGCCGCGCCAGACGACCGCCTGCCCTTCCGTCGTCATCAGCCCGATCGACATCATGGTGACGCCGTGGTTGCGCATCGGAAGAATGGTCTTGCCGTCCGGGCTTGACGGACGGCCCGAGACGCCGAGCATGCGTGGCTGTGACGGTCCGTAGACGTCCGCGTCCAGCAGGCCGACGCGCCGCCCTGCCTGCGCCAGGGCGCAGGCGAGGTTTGCGGCGACGGTCGACTTTCCGACCCCGCCCTTTCCGGACGCAATCGCGAGAATGCGATCGATGCCGGGTATCTTCTCAGGTCCCTTGGGTTCGGAACGTGCACTGGGTTTCAGTTCCGGCGGAGCCTTTTCGGTATGCGCGGTCATGAGGATCGACACATCCTCGGCACCCGGCAGCGCCTTCATCCGTGCCTCCGCATCAGCTCGCACCGGCTCATACGTCTGCGCGAGCTTTGGATCAATTTCCAGAACGAACCGGATGCGTCCGCCCTCGACGTTCAAGGCACGCACGAGCCCCGCTGCAACGATGTCGTCACCGGTAACGGGGTCGCTGACCGACTTCAGTGCATCAAGCACACTATCTCGAGACAGCGCCAAGGTTCAGTCGTTCTCCACGATGGTGCCCGAGACTTCGTGATCCAGATCGAGTTCCTCGATCGTGACGCTGGCCTTGACCGCGTAGCTCCTGCCGGCTTCGCCCCTGTCGCGAAGCGCCGCCTCGATCGCCTGTTGCGAAGTCACGCCCACCTGCTTCAGGAACTTTCTCATGGACATGTTGTATGTGTCGCTCATCCTCGCTCTCCCTTTCCTGGACTCGTCCGATCCGGTCCATTTGCCTTTGGCTGTGCTGAACCTCTTGCGTGACTCGAAACCGGGTTCAGCGTGAACGGAGCCTTTGTAGATACCGGTTCGATACCGGAATTCAACCCCGCGCGAATTGTTCGATCGGACGGACGAACCCCGAAGTCCGTTGCCGGGATTTCGCCAGGGCCGGCGCGCCACGCCGTGCCGTTCCGAGATTCAAGGGCGAGCCAGCCTTCGATTCAAGCACAGGAGACGAATGGCCTTGAAACCGGCGTCGGCGATCCCGTATGCTCGCGTTCAGGGCCATTGGGTCGCCTCTGGATATCATGTTGCATTGGCAGTTCCGGCAAGCCAGACAGGCCCCCATTTCGCTGGGGTTCAAGTCGTGTGACCCGCTCAGCGGAAAAGTTCCGCTCAGCCCGAGAAGCCGTGCAAGAGGCTCCATGCTGAAATGGTCCTTGGCAGCCGCGTTTCTTCTCTTGGCCGGCAGCGCGAACCTTGCTTCCGCCACCGACGACCGTCAGTTTCGGCTGTCGGTCCCTGACGTTCTGGCCGAGAGCGGATTGATGAAGTACATGTTGCCGCGATTCACCTTGAAGACCCAGGTGCGCGTCGAGCTGGTCTCGCCCGGGCAAGCGGCAGAGGTCGCGCTCGGCGAATCCGGCACGCCGGTCTTTGCCGGCATGGGCCGGACCTGGTCCATCGACGTCCTCGCGCCAGAGCACAAAGGGGCATCCCGGTTTGCCACGTGGATTACGGACACGACCGGGCAAAGCGCGATCACGGGATTCAGGATCGACGGCAACCAGCCATTTGCCTTGCCGGTCGAGAAAGAGGAGACTGCCGAAGACCGGTTCTATGACGGTGACAGGCTGCGCGGGCAGCAGGTTTCGCGGGTCCATTGCGGTCGCTGCCACGTCACGGCCCGAGGCGACGAAGGCCTCGGCATCGGTTCGACCCCTTCGTTCTTTGCCTTGCGCACCTTTGAAGACTGGGACGTGAGGTTCTCGAGCTTCTACGTCCTGAAACCCCACGGGGCCTTCACGCAGATCGAAGACGTCACGGAACCTTTCCCCGAGGACCGTCCTTCGCCGATCGCACCGATGGAACTGACGCTGGATGACATAGACGCGATCCTGGCCTATGTCGCAAGCATCGAACCTGCGGCCCTTGGCGCTCCCTTGACAGGTCAGTGATCGCGACGTTTCGACAGGTAGTCGTCGGTGGTGCGGACCCGCGGCCGCTCGCCCATGGCCATTGGGCTGTCCTCGCTCAGGAACTGGGACTTCACCCGGCAGTCGTCGCACATCTGGATCATGCGCAGCGCACCCTCTCCCTGGTACATCGAGTGCGAGGACAGTCTCTCGGTAATGCGTTCAACGGTCGATCTTGAACCGAACAGGCTGCCGCATTCGATGCAGGCGAACGGCTCTTCCTCGTTCAAGACCACCTGGGACAATGCCTCGTCGCCAAGATTCAGCCGCGGCACCAGCGTGATGGCATCTTCGGGACAGATGCTGGCGCAAAGCCCGCATTGCAGGCAGGCATCTTCCTGAAACCGCAACTGAGGCAGATCGGGATTGTCGCCAAGTGCGCCGGAAGGACAAAGCGACACGCAGGAGAGACAAAGCGTGCACGCATCCGTATTGACCGAAATCGCGCCATAAGGGGCATCATCTGGCAACGGAAGCGGCTCGGCAGCGTCCGGGCGCAACGCCTTCGCCGCCTGCCGGGCGATCTGCCGCCGCGTCCCCATGGGCCGGATCGGCTTGGCCAGTGCGGACGGCACTTCGGAATCGAACAGCGAATCCGAAAGCGCGTCGGCGTCAGAGGTGTCGATCAAGGACACCCTTGGGCCGGCGACCGCCTCGGTCAAGGCGATCTCATGGCCCAATACCGATCGGTCGGCCCCAGGTCCGGGCACGACAGCCACATCGGCAAAACCGGCCGCCAGCGCGGCGAGGGCCTCCGCATGCCCGAAAGCGCCGACCGCCGGCATTTCCATCGGCACGACGTCGGCCGGAAGGCCCCGGCCATGCCGGGCGGAAAGCCGGATCAGTTCGGAACCATGCCCGTCCACGACCAACAGCCTTGGATCGGTTCCGCCGGCGCCAAGAAAGGCCCTTGCCAGCGTCTGGATCCGAAGGAACGAATGCTCGACGGGCGGCGCATCGTAAGAAATCGCGCCGGACGGGCAAAGCGAGGAGCATGCGCCGCACCCTGCACAAACCATCGGGTCAACGGTGACGTATTCGCCCTCGGGAGCGATTGCGCCAGTCGGACAGACGTCAAGGCAACGCGAACATCCCACCTGGCCGGCCCGCGAATGGGCGCAGAGGATCGGCTCGACACGGGCATAGAGCGGCTTTTCGAATGTGCCGATCAGCTTGGCGGCATCGAACACCGCATCCATGGACGCCGTGACGCTGCCCGGGTCGGCGCGCAGGTAGCCTTCCCGCTTTTCATGGGCGGAAAAGAGCGGAGCCTGCCCACTGAGATCGAGGATCATGTCACACTCGGAGTGTGCGCCGTCGCGTGGTTCGGTCCATCGCCAGTTGCCGCGCCCGCCTGGCTGAATCCGGCAGAACCCGTCGAACGACACCTTGAACCCGCCCAAGGCCCCGGACGCTTTCCTGATCCGCCCCCTGATCACGTCGAACTCCCGCTCCGGAGGGGGGTCGCTGCCATCCAGTTGCAGGACCGTGACGCCGTGCGTGTCCGCAAGACGCCGGGCGGCGTCAAACGCGACATCACCGCTCCCGATGATCAGGCAAACGCCCTCGGACACCACGTCGATTGTCTTCGTCAGCGCCGCAGGCATCGTGGCCGCCGCGACGAGCGCGGCCATCTTGGGACCGGTGTCATTGTCGTCATCCGTCCAGCCGGCCCGGTCCCGAAGGTCGACGAATGAAGGCGCCTCGGCCTCCAGTTCCGCGGCGAGCTCCTCGAAGAACCGCATTTCCTGCCCGCAGCAGATCGTGCAGCCGCCCTCTTCAATTGCCCGCGCCGCGATTTCTGCCTGCTCGGTGCAAAGCGCGGTATGGACCGGGGAACACTCAATCCCGGTCGCCGCCTCGATCACGGCAGGCTGCAATCGTTGCGATTTCGCGCAGTCGCAAAGGACCAGCTTGTTGGCCAAGGTCTTCCCTTTCCTCGACAGTCGGCCAGTGGCGGACTCACGTCTTGCCGACAGACTAGACATGTTTGGTCCTGAACGTAAACTGCGGTCGGCAGGCCACTTGACCGATCGACAGGCACGCGAGGAGAAATGTACATCAATCCGGCGAAATACGAGATCTTGCCGCTCGGGGTAGTGCTGCGCCGGGCGCCGGGAGTGACCCGCTGGAAGAAATGGTCCTGGAAGGCCGTCGCGGTCCTGCCTGGCGCCGGAACGGCCAACTGGCGCGAAATGCGGCGGCAAGGCGACTGGGTCGAATATCACGCGGCCACCGTTTCGCTGGACCTTCACGGCGCGGAGACCGAAGCCTACAGGAACGCGCTCTCGGACAGCCGGCCAAGCGTCTTTGTCGTCTTGCGCCCGGAGGAAGGTTCCGATGGTGATCGGCCAACCGTCC
>VXPN01000131.1 GCA_009839535.1 Boseongicola sp. SB0662_bin_57
CACAGCCAAATCCGGGCAGCCCGACGCGCGCGGCGGCGCTCGGGTTCTATCTCGCGATGATGACCGCAGAGTGCCTTACGCTCACAGGTCACAGAGGAAACATCGTGGTTGAAGGGCCCTTTTGCCGAAATGCGGCCTACATCGCGATGCTTTCAGCCGCGACCGAATGTACGGTCATCACCTCGAAAGGAGCGACAGGCACCAGCCAGGGCGCGGCCATGCTCGCGCTTGATCTTGCAACCCTGCTGCCCGGAACGGTTGAATGCCAGGTTGCGGCTATGCCCCGCCCGGACCTGATTGACTACGCTGCCCGTTGGAGAAGCGCCGCTCGTGCGACGTAGCGAGCGCCTGCACGCTCACTCACCTTGCCGTGCAGCCCCGCCCCTCAGAGCGGTAAGGCGACGTGCAGACCATGGATTACACGGTGTCGCCAGGTGCTTGGCTTGATCTCGTGTGCCAGGAAATCGGCGACACTTGCCAATCGACGATCCGGCGAGAAGGCACTTGCGATCGTCACGCGCTTGCTTGCATGTCCTACAGTGAGCCCGCCTGTCGAGCCGGTCGCCGGGGTCGCGCCAGATCGGAAAGCTCGATCGCCGCGTCGAGTTGGTCGAGCTTCCGCCAAACGGCCCGCTCGATGACATCGCGACCCAGGTAGATCGCCTCGGTCCGCCTTTCCCTGAAGCCAACGATCACGACGCGCCCGATTTCCCGATTGCCTCATTGCGCCGAACTTGGCGGCGGCATCCGCATTGCGGGGCGGCTGGCGCGAGCGAGGATGCGGACGACTACCGAGGAATCCTGTTGGAGGCTGCGGGCGAGGCGCCTGGGCCAGATCATGCAGGGATTTTGCTGGGGCGCTTCGGTGCGCGCAGTTCGGCGCTGGAAGGTTCGCAAGGAGATCGATGGCAATGCCTGTCTTCTGGATCGTCGCATGAACGGACCCTGAAAGACCAGATGCCGACGAATACGGCGGCGGAGGTGCCCGAGTTGCCTGGCACAGCCCGTTGCCAATCCGCGACGAAGCGTCGGCAACGGACACTGTCGGACGAGTTCGGCGACGGCTTCTGCCGTACCGTTCGGCCCGCGAAGCATGTTCCTCACGGACGCCGGCCACTGCCTTGCACCGGCTCGGCAAGACTGCCAAACAAGGACGCAAAGGGAGCGATTGATTGGCACTCGCGGCAAGAACGCAGCTAACGGCCTGGGGCGTCGCCATGGCGGTCTTTCTCGCTGTCATGTGGCTTCTCGGCGACGTCATCCTGCCTTTCGTCATCGGTGCGGCCATTGCCTACTGCCTTGATCCGTTCGCAGACCGGCTGGAACGGCTGGGATGCTCCCGGGCGATTGCCACGGGCCTCATTACCTTCCTGGCCATCTTCGCGTTCTGTGTCACGATACTCCTGATTCTGCCCACGCTTCTGAACCAGGCCGCCGGCCTCGTGGCGGCGGCACCCGTGATTGCAACGGACCTGCAAGCGTTCCTGCTCGAGAGATTCCCGGAACTCGGGGACGCAAACTCGACGATTCGGCGCTCCCTTGCCAGTCTGGGAGAGACGGTCCAGGCCAAGGGCGGCGAGCTCCTGAACACGATCATCGCCTCGTTTTCAGGCTTCGTGAACCTCATGGTGCTGATCGTCGTGGTTCCGGTGGTCGCGTTCTACCTGCTTTACGACTGGGACAGAATCGTCACCAAGATGGATTCGCTCCTGCCCCTCGACCACGCGCCGACGATCCGGCGCATTGCCGGCGACATTGACAGGACCATGGCCGGCTTCGTGCGCGGCCAGGGCACCGTCTGCCTGATCCTGGGCATCTACTACGCCGTTGCCCTGATGCTGGTCGGGCTGAATTTCGGGCTGGTGGTGGGTGCTGTTGCCGGCGCCCTGACATTCATTCCCTATGTCGGAGCGCTGGTGGGTGGTGCATTGGCCCTTGGTCTCGCCCTCTTCCAGTTCTGGGGAGACTGGCTCTGGATCCTGCTGGTTTACGCAATCTTCCAGTCCGGCCAGTTCGTCGAGGGCAACATCCTGACGCCGCGCCTTGTCGGTTCCTCGGTCGGACTGCATCCCGTCTGGCTGATCTTCTCGCTGTCCGCCTTTGGCGCGCTGTTCGGATTCGTCGGACTTCTTGTCGCCGTCCCCGTCGCCGCCGCCATTGGCGTGATTTCCCGGTTCGGCATCGAGCAATACAGGGAAAGCCGCCTCTACAAGGGTGTCGCGGGACGGGACGACAACTGAGGCATGGCGCAGCAACTGATCCTGGATCTGCCGGTTCGAACGTCGCTTGATCGGGGAGACTTCTTTGTCTCGGACGTCAATCGACTCGCCCTTGCCCGGCTGGAAGATCCCGCGACTTGGCCCAACGGAAAGCTGGTTCTGGTAGGTCCGGAAGGCGCCGGCAAGACCCATCTGGCCCATGTCTGGGCAGAGCGGGAGGGCGCGCGCCTGGTGCATCCTCCAGATCTGGAAAGGCTGGACATAGGTGGCATCGAGGAATCCGTGGCCCTTGACGACGCAGACAGGATTGACGGCGACGCAGAAAGGGCGTTGCTTCATCTGCATAACCAGGTGGCCGCATCGGGCCATTGCCTGCTTCTCACCGCGCGCCATGCGCCCCGCCAATGGAAAGTCGGTCTTCCCGACCTGAAGAGCCGTATGGAGGCGGCAGACATCGTGTCCATCGACGCGCCCGACGAAGCCCTGCTCTCCGCAGTGTTGATGAAGCTCTTTGCAGATCGCCAGAACACCGTGACGCCATCGGCCATCAGTTGGCTGACCAGGCACATGGACCGATCCTTTGCGGACGCGCAGCGCATCGTGGCCGAAATTGACGCCCGAGCGCTTGCAGAACGGCGCAAGGTCACGCGAGACCTCGTGGCAGAGGTGCTGGACAAGCACCGGGACAAGGGTCCATAAACGTCATTCCTCTGAAACATTGACGGTCAAGACGGTTGTCATGAACGCGTTCACCAACTTTCTGTCAGCCCCCATGCCCCGACCAAGGGAGTTGAGGGGCAAGGACTTCTCCGGCCCCGACCGTTTCATCAACCGGGAGCTGTCATGGCTCGCCTTCAACCGGCGCGTGCTGGAAGAGGCGAAGAATCCGCGCGTCCCGCTCCTGGAACGCCTGAGGTTCCTGTCGATCTCCGCGACAAATCTGGACGAGTTCTACACCGTGCGCGTGGCCGGGCTGCGCGAGCTTGCGCATGCCGGAAACACGACACCGGCGGCGGACGGCCTTTCGCCCGCAGAGCAACTCGTCCTGATCGACGCTGACACGCGTCGCCTGGAGAACGAGCAACAGGAGGTCTGGGAGACGCTGCGGACGGAAATGGCAAGGCACAGAATCTGCCTTCTGACGCGCGAGGAACTGTCCAAGGGAGACAAGACGCATCTCGAGCATTTCTTCCTCAATCAGGTCTTCCCGATCCTGTCGCCGCTGGCCATCGATCCGGCACACCCGTTCCCGTTCATTGCGAACGAGGGATATTCGCTTGCGCTGGAGTTGCGCCGTCGGTCGGACAAGCGGGCGCTGCGCGCGCTCCTGCCGGTGCCTGCCCAGGTGCAACGTTTCGTGGCGCTGCCTGCAAAGGACGGCATGCATCGTTTCGTTCCCTTGGAAGAATTGCTGCTCCTTCACCTCGACAGGCTGTTTCCGGGCTACGAGATGGTCGGACACTGCACCTTCCGCGTGCTTCGCGACAGCGACCTGGAACTCGAGGAAGAGGCGGAAGACCTGGTTCGCGAATTCGAGGTGGCGCTGAAACGACGCCGGCGCGGGGAGGTGGTCCGGCTGACCCTGTCGGACGGCGCGCCTCAGAATCTCCGTCGTGTCATCATGGACGAGCTTCGTGTCTCTGACGCCGAAGTTCTGGAACTGCCCGGACTGCTCGGCCTGAGCGACCTGAACGAACTCGTCCTCGACGAGCGCTACGATCTTCTTTGGCCGCCGTTCCAGCCGCGGGTTCCCGAGCGGGTGCAGGACCATGACGGCGACATGTTCGCGGCCGTTCGCCAAAAGGACATGCTGCTGCATCATCCCTACGAGACCTTCGACATGGTCGTTCGTTTCCTGGCGCAGGCCGCACGGGATCCCGACGTGGTCGCAATCAAGCAGACTCTCTACAGAACGTCTCGCAACTCGCCTATCGTTGACGCGCTCTGCGAAGCGGCGGAAGACGGAAAGTCGGTCACGGCGCTGGTCGAGCTCAAGGCCCGGTTCGACGAGGCCGCCAACATCCGGCAGTCACGGCGGCTGGAACGGTCGGGGGCCCACGTCGTGTACGGGTTCCTGCACTACAAGACGCATGCCAAGATATCGACCGTAGTGCGCCGCGAAGGCGGAGAACTGGTCACGTACACACATTTCGGCACCGGAAACTACCATCCTGACACCGCAAAGATCTATACGGACCTCTCGCTCTTCACCTGCGATGCCGCGCTGGGCCGTGACGCAACGAAAGTCTTCAACTACCTGTCCGGCTACGCGCAGCCGGAAGGCATGGAGAACCTGCGAATCTCGCCGATCAGCTTGAAGGACACGCTTCTGGAGCGGATTGCCGTCGAGGCCGGGCACGCTCGTGCCGGTCGGCCTGCAATGATCTGGGCCAAGATGAATTCGCTCATCGACCCCAAGGTGATCGACGCGCTTTATCGCGCCAGCCAGGATGGTGTCGAAATCGACCTTGTCGTCAGGGGCAATTGCGGCCTGAGGCCCGGCATCAGGGAGCTTTCCGAGAGCATTCGCGTGAAGTCCGTGGTCGGGCGGTTCCTTGAGCACAGCCGGATCGTCTGCTTTGGCGCCGGTCATGGCCTGCCGCACAAGAAGGCGCGTGTCTACATTTCCTCTGCCGACTGGATGGGGCGGAACCTGAACCGGCGGGTCGAAACGCTTGTCGAATGCACCAACCCGACGGTCAAGGCACAGATCGTGAGCCAGATCATGGCCGCAAATCTGGCAGACGTCGCACAAAGCTGGATTCTTGGCCCCGATGGCAGCTACGTTCGCGCAGAAGTGCCCGAGAACGAGACGGCGTTCAGTTGCCACCGGTTCTTCATGGAGAATCCGTCCCTGTCCGGACGCGGGTCTGCCGGAGCAGCGGATGTGCCAGCCCTGACACACAGCGAGGAATAGCGGGCGCGTACGTCCGCCGACCCGACGGGCGCGTCGCCACGGGAAGCGCCCTCGTCGCCTGAGCCGGCTGGCTCATGGCTGGCTCGTCCGTACGGACAAGCCCGCAATCAGGTCCGACGCGGGGCTGCGCTTGACTCCCCGGTGGATCCGGACCCCCGCCGTGAATGCATGTTGCGCGCACCGGCTCCGACGGGACTGCCCGGGCCGCCGTAGCCGCTTGCCACGACATCTCGCTGTTCTCTTTGGGCATCCCGACCCTCGACGCATGGCTCCGGGGAAACGCAACGCTGAGCGGGGCCAAGGGCGGTGCGCGCACCAATTTCGTCTGCGACGGCAATCGCATGGCCGGATTCTGCGGTCTCGGCGGCAGCGCCATGGAGCAACGCCGTGTGTCGCCCCTCTGGGACAACATGCGGTGGACGAAGCCTGCCCGGAGCCGCCGTCTCGGCTCGCGCCTCGTGGTCGACGCAGTGAGACGCTCGCTGGCTGCGGCCGGCGTCGTCGTCGTGCAGTCCGTCGATGAGCGGGCCAGAACCTTCCACGAAAGGCGCGGCTTCCGTCCGCATTCGGATCGCGAACCGCTCACGCCGGTGCTGCGGATGTCCGAAATCGCTGGCCTGCTGAAGCCTCGAGGTTCATCCGCGGCGTTGCGCCTGGAACGAGCCGGACGCCTACATTGCCAGGTCCTCGACGGCCAGCACGCCGGGAAGGGACTTCAGCGCCCCCTTGATCTGCGGTGAAACCGGCCAGCCTTCCCCGATGTCGACCGGCACGTCCTGCGTGGCGCCATCGGGCAGTTGCACCGAAAATGCGGTGATGCGAACAGGGCCCCGACCCTTGACGGAACTGTCGTCCTTGAACCGCGTCAGAACCGACGCGATGCTCGCCACCGCTTCGGGAGCATCGATCAGCACGTCGATTCCTGCCGAAGCGCCCGCCGCCACGACTCCGTCAATCGGCACCGCAGACCGCCCGACAGGATCAAACTGGCCTTCATGGGGTCGTGCTTCCAGACTCATGATGACTTGCGACGTGCTCTCCAGAACCCTGCGAACCTCGTCAAAATTCTCCGGGAACAGCGCGATGCCGGTCGCCTGCCCGGTCGGATCCGAAATGTTCATGCGAAAGAACCTCGTGCCACGACCCGACTTTCGCTCCTGCAATCCGCTGACAATGACGCCGACACGGCCCACGGCGCCATCGTCCCGTTCCGCCTTTTCCCGTAGCTCCGCGAGCGTGAGCATGCCCTTCAGTTTCAGGGCCAAGGCATAGTCGTCCAGGGGATGGCCCGACAGGTAGAAACCGATTGCCGCCTGCTCTTCTTCCAGGCGCTCGTCCGGAAGCCAGTCGTCGACCGATGCAAGGCGAGGTTCCGGCAAGTCTTCGCCCGCATCGCCAAAAAGCGAACGCTGATCGGAATTGCTCTGGTCAAAGACCGCCGCCGAATAAGCCACGAGCGCATCAAGCGATTCCAGAACGCGCCTGCGATTCCGGTCCAGTTCATCCAGCGCACCCGAACGGACCAGCATCTCGAG
>VXPN01000152.1 GCA_009839535.1 Boseongicola sp. SB0662_bin_57
TGCGCTCGATGTCGGGAATGAAGCCCATGTCGAGCATGCGATCGGCCTCGTCCACAACCATGATCTCGATGCCCGTCAGCAGGAGCTTGCCACGTTCGAAGTGATCGAGAAGGCGACCGGGCGTCGCGATCAGCACATCGACCCCGCGGTCGATCAGCGCATCCTGCTCCTTGAAGCTGACACCGCCAATCAGCAGCGCTTTCGAGAGCTTGACGTTTCGCGAGTAGGTGTCGAAGCTCTCGGCGACCTGGGCGGCGAGTTCCCGTGTCGGGCAGAGCACAAGCGAGCGCGGCATCCGGGCGCGTGCGCGGCCGGACGCGAGCATGTGAATCATCGGAAGCGTGAAACTTGCAGTCTTGCCGGTCCCGGTCTGCGCGATGCCAAGCACGTCACGCCTCTCGAGCGCGGGTGGAATGGCGCCATTCTGGATTGGGGTGGGGGTTTCGTACCCTGCGGCCTCGACGGCCTCAAGGATCTTCGGCGAAAGTGCCAGATCGGAGAATTTTGTCATGTCGCTCCAAGATTCTCGGACCTTGCATCGGTCCGAAGGCAGCGCGGCGGTGATCCGGGTGAGCACGAGTTTTCCACAAGTCGCCGCATATCCCGCAAGACCTAGTGCATTGTGCTTTCGGCGTCAACGCCGGATGCAATCCATTGAACAAGTGGAATAAAATTCCAGCACCTTGCCTTGCAACGAAAAATTGTCCCCAAAACGCTCCACCGAATTTGGCAATATGTGTTGCCACCGGTGCATGGCTTGGGAAATTGCCACAGTGCGGTCGAAACGAAGAAAGTGCTGGTCGACCAGTTTCATCGGTCGGCAGTGCCGCAGCCCTCGCCGGAATCGCGGTCATTCCTGCTTCCGGGCATGAATGCCGACCAGGCGAAGCGTTGAATCCGGGTTCTGAGCAAGCGATGTCTTGACGCGGCAATGGAACTGGCCTCGCGGTCATGCAGCCTGCATTTCCTTGGTTTCCGAGAGCGCAAGATCCGGGAAATCCCTTTCAACGCGATCAATGTCCCACTGGAGGCGGGTGAGATAGACCACATCGCCGTCATTGTCATGCGCGATGTGGCCCCTGTTGGCGTCCACGAATCCGCTCATCACGTCCTTCGGCCCGGTGACCCAGCGGGCGGACGTGAACTGTGACGGTTCGAAGCGGACCGGGATCCCGTACTCGGTCTCGATCCGGCTGGCGAGGACGTCGAATTGCAGAGGTCCCACGACGCCGACGATGAATCCGGATCCTATTGTAGGCTTGAAGACCTTGGCGGCTCCTTCTTCCGCGAACTGCATCAGTGCCTTGTCCAGATGCTTCGCCTTCATCGGATCGTCGGCCCGAACGCCCTGCAAAAGCTCGGGCGCAAACGACGGCAGGCCCGTCACGCGCAGGGATTCGCCTTCGGTCAGCGTGTCGCCGATTCGAAGCTGTCCATGATTCGGGATGCCGATGATGTCGCCGGCCCAAGCTTCTTCCGCCAGTTCGCGCTCCCTGGCCAGGAAGAGGACAGGGTTGGAGACGGCCATGGGAGTCTTGGTGCGTACATGATGGAGTTTCATGCCTCTTCGAAAATGGCCTGATGCCAGCCGGACAAAGGCAACCCTGTCGCGGTGTTTCGGATCCATGTTGGCCTGAACCTTGAAGACGAATCCGGAAACCTTCTCTTCGTCGGGGGCGACCTGTCGCGGTTCGGCGGGCTGCGGCTGCGGTGGCGGGCCGAAGTTGCCAACTGCATTCATCAGGTCCCTGACTCCGAAGGAGTTCAGGGCGCTGCCGAACCAGATCGGCGTCAGCGTGCCGTCAAGGAACGACTGGCGGTCGAATGGGGGCAGCAATTCCCGAGCCATCGCGACTTCGTCCAGGAAGTGTCCGAGGAGAGTGTCCGGCACGTGCTCGGCCAGCTTGGGATCGTCCAGCCCGCTAATTTCAATGGAGGCGGCTACCTTGTTGCGATCGGCGCGTTCCATGATGTCCAGACGGTCGTTCAGGATGTCGTAGCTGCCAATGAAGTCGCGCCCCATCCCCACTGGCCAGGAAGCGGGCGTGACATCGATGGCGAGGCTCTCCTGGATCTCGTCGATCGTCTCGAACGTGTCCCGGCTTTCCTGATCCATCTTGTTGCAGAAGGTCAGGATCGGCAGATCCCGGAGGCGGCATATCTCGAACAATTTCCTGGTCTGGCTTTCCACGCCCTTTGCCCCGTCAATCACCATCACGGCGGTGTCGACGGCCGTCATGGTTCTGTACGTGTCTTCCGAGAAATCGGAGTGTCCGGGCGTGTCGACGAGATTGAACCGGAAGTCGCGATATTCGAACGACATGGCGGTTGCACTGACGGATATGCCCCGGCTTCTTTCGAGCTGCATGAAGTCGGAGCGCGTCCGCCGGGCATCGCCCTTCGCACGAACCTGCCCCGCCATCTGGATCGCGCCGCCATAGAGCAGGAACTTCTCGGTCAGCGTCGTCTTGCCGGCATCCGGATGCGAGATTATCGCAAAGGTCCGGCGCCGGGCGATTTCGGGCGGCAAGGGAGCGGCATTTGAGGCGCGGTCATGCATTGGCGGCGTATAGCGATCTCTCGTTGGGCAGGCAATCGAAGGGATTGGCCGATTGACGACGAAGGATCTCTTTGGCAATATGGGAACATAATACGAACGAAGCTCGCGATCCAGGTCCGGGCAAATGGAGACGAACAAGAAGGGAAGGCCGTGATAATGACGACCCAGGAAGTTGCCGAAAGACTTTGCCGGCATTGCCGCGACGGGACGGAAGGGCGAGGCATCGAAGAACTGTATTCGCACGACATCGTTTCTGTCGAACCGATGGCTGGTCCAGGAAGGGATCCGGTCAGCAAGGGAGTCGATGCTCTCAAGGAAAAGCACACATGGTGGGCCGAGAACTACGAAGTGCACGGCACCGGAGTTGAGGGCCCGTTCATCAACGGCGACAAGTTCAGCGTGATCTTCGACATCGATGTCTCGGAAAGAGCCAGCGGCCAGAGATGGAGGGCGAAGGAAATCGCCCTCTACGAGGTCGAGGACGGAAAGATCGTACGCGAGTCCTTCTTCATGGCTCCGATGGCATAGGCAGGACTTGTTGGCCGTTGCTTGTGCATGGCAATCCGGGGTTTCACGCGTTGCCTTGGGCCCTGCATTGATCCGTCGTTTGGCCGAACATATGTAGTATGGTATCCGATGCAGTTCCGCAGTTGATTGTAAGCGGCCGTACAAAATTGACACGGCCTACCCGAGGCAAATGGAGGATGCAGCCATGCCTGGTGAGAGCGTGGAGGAACTTCTGGCCTACGCCGAGGACAGGTATCGCCTGAAGATATTCGACAATTACTGTGAGCAGACTGTGAAGGCCATGGCCATGCCCGACCGTCTCCGGCTCGTCGGTGGTGCATTGATGGAAAGGACCGACTACCAAGGATTTGTTCTGGGACGAAGGCTGGTCGCCGCCGCGTCGGAGAGGGACCGGGCATGCTGACTGAGATCCAGTCGCGTGCGGCGCAACTCATGGCGGCTAACAGGTCCGAAGCCAGCTACTTTGCTGGCGGCGCCGCGCTCAACGAGCATACGGAGCGCCTTTCAGATGACCTGGATGTCTTTCACGACAGCGACGACGCGATCAACGACTTCTGTTCCAGGGACATGCAGGCGCTGGAGAGGGACGGACTGGATGTATTCGTCGATCTTGATGTCCGGGGTTGCGTCGAGGCCCGGGTCAGGGACGAGAGCCGTCGGGAGACAGTCATCCAGTGGATGTCCGAGACCCGGATGCGGTTCTTCCCGTTGGTCCCTGACTCGCTCTGGGGCCTCCGGCTGCACAGGTCCGACCTTGCGGCGAACAAGGTCGTTGCGGCCTCCTTCCGTGGCAAGCCTCGTGACATTGTTGACCTGGCATTGATCAGGCGGGACTTTTGCCCGCTGGGGCCGTTGTTTCTTGCGGCGGCGATCAAGATCGAGGTCAAGTCGCCGATGGCACTTCTGGACATGGCCCGGCACCGCGCGGTTTCTGTTTCGCTGGCTGCAATCACGGGCACGTACGGACAGTCGGGAAATTGGGACGCCTCGACAGTGAAGGCATCGACCCTCTCAGAGCTAGATGAAGCGGAAGCGTTCCTGACCCACCTGCCAGACGCAATGCTTGGCGGCCTTCCCGTGAACGCCGACGGCGTTCCGACAGCCGACGTGAAGGACATGGCGAGCCTTCGACCTGTGGCGGATGGAGGCGGACGCTTTCCAGACTTTCCGGATGCGTCGCCGGACCTCAGCGGTGTGGAGGGCATGGAGGGCATCTGAAGGGAATTATATGCGTAAGTGAGCATCAGGCCGCTCTCGCACTGATTTCACGGGTCGATGAGGTCGGCAACCCGAACGCCGTGATCGCGGTAGGGAACCGGGTTGCCCCGGTCCCCCCGCGCAGATCCCGGCGTGCGCGTTAACGCACCGGGCTCCTCCCTTGGGTGTTGACGACGAGCCGTTGGTCCGGCCACGGGTGACGGATTCTGGCCTTGGGCCAGTGGATGGCGACCAAGAGGTCGATTTTCTCCCACGCCGTGCGGTCCCTTTGGGACCGGCGCCGGAGGGCACGCCAGAGCACCCGCTGGCAGAGGCGTATGAACCTCCCCAGGTATCGGCCGCTCCCCGGAACAGCATAGTAGTTGAGCCAGCCGTTTATGACCCTGCCCAGCCACGCCGCCGTTTCGTTCCGGTCGTCGTGCCGCCGCCTGCGCAGTTCCTCCTTGATCCGCCGCAAGGTGCGGTTGACCCGTTTCCGGGACGGCTTGCGACCAACCCTGAACCGACCCTTCCTTGACTGGTCGCAGAAGTGCGTCATGCCAAGGAAGTCGAACGTCTCCGGCTTGCCCTGCCCACGCCTTCGGCGGTCCGCCTTCGCGAACCGGCCGAACTCGATGAGCCGGGTCTTCCCCGGATGCAGTTCCAGTCCAAAGCGGGCCAGCCTCTCGCCGAGGTCCCGGAGGAAGCGCTTCGCGTCGCCCTCGTGCTGGAAGCCGCACACGAAGTCGTCCGCGTAGCGGACGATGATCGTGTCGCCTCCGGCAATCCGCTTGCGCCATGTGTTGTGGAACCAGTCGTCGAGCACGTAGTGCAGGTAGACGTTGGCGAGGCAGGGAGATATTGTCCCGCCTTGCGGAACGCCCCTGCCCGTGTCCGACCAGTCGGTCCCCTCCATGACGCCGGCGTCGAGCCACTTGATGATCAGCCGAATGACCCGCCTGTCCCCGATGCGTCTCTCGAGCATCCGGACCAAGTGGTCCCGCCCGAGATTGTCGAAGAACCCGCGAATGTCGGCGTCAACAATCCAGCTGACCTTCCGCCGTTCCATTCCGACCGCCACGGCGTCGAGCGCGTCGTGCGTCCCACGCCCCGGTCGGAACCCGTAGCTGAACCCGAGGAACTCCGTCTCGTAGATCGGCACCAGAATCGTGTCCGTCACCGCCTTCTGAACGATCTTGTCCTCCAGCGTGGCGATGCCGAGCGGTCGTTGCCCCCCGTCCTCCTTGGGCATGTACACCCGCCGGGACGGCGGCGCGCGGTACGCTCCCCTGTGCAGCCGTCGATGCAGGTCGACCAGTCGGTCTTCCAGCCCTTCGGCATACATTTCCCACGTCACGCCATCCACGCCAGCGGCGACGTCACTCTTGAGCGAGTGGAACGCTTCCGCCAGCACGGGCACCGTGATGTGGTGCAGGAGCGCAACGAGACGCTCTTCCGGGTTCCTCCTTGCAGCCTGTCGTATCCGGTCGGCCGCCTGTGACTCGCTTCCCCGTTTCTGCGCACGGCGCGAGCTTTGGCTTCCCGGATTCCCCTTGGGTCCGGCCCTTCGCTCCCCCGGCTCCGCAGGCCCCGGAAGGCCCTTGTTCGCCGGTTTCATCGCTACTATGGCCGAATCTGACTTCTTCAGATCGTTCATCTCTGCTTACGGATTCCTCCTTTGCGTTGCGGCCCCGCACGACAGCGGGGCGACCTGAAGACCTCCCAGGTCCCGGTGGACTGCTTCGACGCGTGCCATGGTTCTCCGACCCCGCGAAGCCCCCTTCGCCTCACCAAAGCGGCTCGGTGGGTGTTGCCTTCGGCCCGTCTGACAGCCTCGGCACTTCGTTTGTTGGGTTTCGAGGCTCAATAGCCCGACCCGCGCCTGCCGCTTGCCAACGCTTCGCCTGCCGCCTCGCGACGACCGGCGCATGGTTCGCGGAGAAAGTGGCTGGTTGACCTCTCTTCCTGCCGGGACTTTCACCCGGCGACATTCCACCAGTTGGCCTGGCACACCAGACGCGTCAATCCCGGACGCCTCGTGCTCCGGGACGCGGCCACGCGCCACGCCCCGGATGTTCCTTGCCGCGTTGATGTCGGCATGTGCCGCGTGCCCGCAGGCAACGCAGATGAAGTCGTCCCGAGTTCTGCGGCTGGCGGCTTCCGCCGCCCCGCACTCGTGGCATGTCCGTGACGTGTTCCTCGCCGGAACGGCGATGACGTTCGCCGCCTTGCATTCCAGCATGGCTTTCAGCGCCGTCCAGCCGGTGTTCAGGATGACGCGGTTCAGGCCGGATTTCCGGGGGACGTTCGTGCCGGGTTCCGCCACGGTCCCCTTGGCGGATCTCGTCATGGCCTTCACGTCCAGGCTCTCGACGGCGA
>VXPN01000316.1:0-3684 GCA_009839535.1 Boseongicola sp. SB0662_bin_57
CTTGCCCATTCGCCCATCGCACCGATATGCGCCACCTGCGCCGGGCCATTGAAGGCCAGTTCGGTGTCAGTTCCGGCGAAGCCGTTTTCCTTCGTGGCGAATGGCGTGTTGTGATAGGCCGAGAAGTTCTCCAGGTGAACCCAGCTCTGCCACGCGGTGGTCAGCGGGCAGTCCACGCCGGCCGCTTTCAAGTCATCCAGAACTGCGCCGACGCTTTCCCAGGTCGAAAGATCGATGTCCGGGTCGATGCCGGCCTCGCTCAGCATGTCACGGTTGACCCAGAGAACCGGCGTTGACGAGTTGAACGGCAGCGACAGCATGTTGCCGTCAGGCGAGGTATAGTAACCCTTGACCGAACCGATGTACTTCGACTGGTCGAAGTCTGCGCCCGCGGCGGCCATGACTTCGTGGACCGGCTTCACCGCGCCCTGTGCGGCCATCATCGTGGCCGTGCCGACTTCGAAGACCATGAGTATGTCGGGCTGTTCGCCTGCGCGGAACGCAGCGATCCCGGCATTCAACGTTTCCGAGTAGTTGCCCTTGTGGCTGGCCACGACCATGTAGTCGGACTGTGCGGCGTTGAAGGTGTCCACCTGTTCGGCGACCAGCTCTCCGAGCCTGCCGGTGAAGGCATGCCAGAATTCGATCTCAGTCTGCGCCATCGCTGCCTGGGCCGCGCCCAGGGTTCCCGAGGCGGCAAGAATGCTGATTGCGTGTTTCATGGTTCTCTCCCATTTTCAGTTTCGGAATCTGCGGCGTATGCCGCAGTGGTGCCGCGCGTGGTGCCCGCGCAACTTGAAGAGCGTATGACAACCGGATCGGTCATGGCCGCTCTACAATGAAATCTGGAACAATGCCGGTCAATGCCACGGCGCGCTCCGCGTCGTTTCCCGCGAAAAGGCCGAAGCGCGCCATCAGCGCCGAATCTATGCCGGCACACTGCGCCCCGAGAATGTCAGTGTGCAGGCTGTCGCCTACCATGAGGATGCGCGAACGATCGACTGCGCCCAGCCGTTCGAACGTGAGATCGAAAATGTTGTGGAAGGGCTTGCCGAAGAATTCCGGCGCGACCCTGGTACGGTCGGCCAAGCGGTGCGCGAAATGGCCCGGCTCGGCCGAAAATCCGCCTTCATGCGGGGCGACAATGTCGGGATTGGCGACGAGGACAGGACGCGAGCGCTCCCGTAGAGCCTCCTCCAGCATCGCCTGGCGGTCTTCTGTCCAGGACCCGCTTGCGATCAACAGGAAGCCTTCGACTTCCCTGAATGCAGAGGGATCGTCTGCAAGGACACGGTAGCGCACGTCGCCCAGATCCTCGAAGAGAGCGTGATCTCCCGCCATCACTCCCCAATGCAGCTCCGCCTTGCAGGGCATGGCGGCAGCAAGGGTCGCGCGGCTCGTCACGATGTCGTCCGAGACGAAGGAGAAACCAAGCCGACGGAATTTGTCGAGAAGTTCATCCGACGACATGCTGGCGGCATTGGACACCACCAGGACGCGCTTGCCGTCGCCTTTCAGCGCTTCTACCCGGTCGCGGGCGCCCGGTATTGCGGTTGTGCCAACGTTCAGAACGCCGAAAGCGTCCAGAAGGAACACGTCGTAGTCCGCGGAGATTTCAGCCAGCGATTCTACATGCCGGGCATGCCTGTCACTGACGAGTGGTTCCGGGAGCCGGTGCCGAACCGCCTCGTAGGCATTGAATGCCTCGTCTGCCGAGATCGAGATCAAATGATCGCTCCCCGCACCTTTGCCGAAACCCACTCGCTGACCAACACCGCAGCCAGGATGGCAAGCAGGATCAGGCTCACCTGTGGCCAGGCAAGCACATTGAGCGATGCCGACAGTTGGAGGCCTATGCCACCTGCGCCAACCAAGCCCAGAACGGTGGATTCACGGATGTTGATGTCCCAGCGGAAAACGGCAATCCCCGCGAATGCAGGCAGGATTTGCGGAACGATCCCATAGGCCATGACCTGCCAGCGGCTGGCGCCGGTAGCGGAAATCGCCTCAACCTGGGTGTGGTCGATTTCCTCGATCGCTTCATAGAGGAGCTTTGCGCAGAATCCAATGGAACGGATGGCGATGGCGATGATTCCCGCGAAGACGCCAGGACCGATGATCGCGATCAGGAGGAGAGCCCAGATCAGCGAGTTGATCGAGCGGGACGAGACGATGACGAGAAGCGCAACGGGCCGGATGAACAGCACCGACGGCGTCGTGTTTCGCGCGGCCATGAAGGCGACCGGCACGGCGAGGCAAATCGCGATGAGCGTTCCCAGCGTCGCGATGTTCAGCGTGTCCCAGATCGGGCGGCCAAGCTGGGTGATGTACTCCCAGCGTGGCGGCGTGGCGCGCGTCCAGATGTCGCCCGCGATACGAGGTGCATCCCACACGAAGAACCAGGTGGTCGCCTCGGAAATCCTCTGCCAGCAGGCAACAAAGATCGCGACACCGATCAACCAGCCGAACCAGCGGAAGAGGTTCTCGCCGGTCGTCCGGCGTCGCCAGGCCTGTGCGCCTCCTTTCTCAAGAACCGGCATTACTGCACCTTCGACCTGATGATGCCGGAGAGATACTCCAGCGACATGACGATCCCGATGATCAGGATCAGGATCGCGGCGGCCGTATCGTATTCGTAGCGGTCGAAGGCCGTGTTCAGCGTCGCGCCGATGCCGCCCGCGCCCACAAGGCCGAGAATCGCGCTCTCACGGAAATTGATGTCGATTCGATACATGGAAAGCCCGACAAGTCTTGGCATGACTTGAGGCTGAACGCCGTAGTTGATCCACTGGAGCCACCTCGCCCCCGAGGCCTTGATCGCTTCGGCCTGCGCCTTGTCCATCGCCTCGATGTCTTCCGCCAGCAGCTTCGACAGGAATCCGATTGTCGCGAAGGAAAGCGTCAGGAATCCGGCCAGTGGGCCGAATCCGAAAATGGCGACCAGGAGTATGGCGACAATGATCTCTTGCAGCGCCCGGCTTATGGCCACAATGCCCCGGCAGACCAGGTAGATCGGCAGGGGGGCGATGTTGCGCGCAGCGCCAAGGCCGATCGGGATGGAGATCAGGATGCCGACGACGGACGCGGCGACTGTCATGACGATGCTTTCCAGCATGCCGGTCCAGATGTCGCTGGCGCGACCGGTGAAGTCCGGGCTGGCGAATGCGAGAATGAATGCCCAGCCGCGGTCCAGGCCTACATAGACCCGTCCCCAGTCGACCTCGATCGACATGACGGCGGCAGCAAGGTAGGCGATCGAGCCCAGGATCAGGCTCCAGCGCAACTTCGGGTTCGACACGAATGGCGGCTTGCGCCAACCCTTTCCCAGCATGTCTTCCAGTTCCAGGTGGCTCATTCGGCGGCCTCGACCTCCTCTTCGCCCTCGTCCTCGACCTTCCTGATGGTGGCCTCCCAATCCTCTTCGCCGTAGATGTCCGTCAACTTCTCGGGTGTCAGGCCTGTCGGCAGGCCGTCATAGACGATTTCGCCAAAGCGCAGTCCGACAACGCGTGGCACAAACATCTGTGCCAGCGCCACGTCATGAATGTTGATGATCGCTGCCAGCCGGCGTTCGCGGCAGAGCTCGGTGATCAACCGCATGATCTGGCGGCTGGTCTTTGGATCGAGGGAGGCGGTCGGCTCGTCGACCAGCAACAGCTTCGGGTCCTGTATCAGGGCTCGGCA
>VXPN01000316.1:3784-6647 GCA_009839535.1 Boseongicola sp. SB0662_bin_57
GTTGACGCAGCGGATCAGGGTCGACTTGCCGGCGCCCGAGGGACCAATCAACGCCAGCACCTGTCCCTTGCCGACTTCCAGGTCAATCGCCTTGAGCGCCTGATCGCCGGTCCTGTACGTCTTTGTCAGCTTCTGAAGGCGCAGCATGAAATGTCCCGGACAAGGGTGGGTGGCGGGCCCCGGTCGGGCCCGCGCGAGCGGTCGAGAATCATTCGCAGGCGTAGGACACGCCGTTGGCCGCGTCGATCTTGCGGATGACTTCCCAGAACTCCTGATAGGTCATTTCCAGGAACTGACCCTCGTTCGATTTCGAGAACTCGGCCTCAAGCGTCGTGCCTTCCCATTCGAAGCTGAAGAAAGCGTTGCGGATCTTGTCCTGGAGTTCCGGGTTGAGGTTGTAGACGACACCGAAGCCCGTCGTCGGAAAGGTCTGCGACTTGTAGATGGTGATCACGTCGTCTTCCTTTATGACCTCGCGGCTGATCATGCGTGACTTGACCGAGTTCGCGATCGAGGCAGCCATGTAGTCCTTGTTGGCCACGCCGAGAATCGAGTTGTCGTGCTTGCCCGAGAAGACCGGTTCGAAGTCACGTTCCGGAAGCAGGTCGAAATCGCCCTTCAGGATGGCCGACGGTGCCTTGAAGCCCGAGTTCGAGGTCGGCGAGGTGAAGGCCAGCTGCTTGCCCTTGATGTCTTCCACTTTCTCGATGCCGGACCCCGGGTAGGTGATGATCTCCATCTCGTAGCCGAAGTTGCCGTCCAACGAGGCCATGATGGTGAAGGGCCGGAAGCCGGCGCAGTTGACCGCAAGCGGGTTCGATCCGGTGTTGAAGCCCGCGATATGCAGCCGGCCCGAGCGCATCGCCTCGATCTGTGCCGCGTTGCTTTGAACCGGGAAGAAGACAACGTCCTTGCCGGTTTCGGCTTCTAGGTGATCCAGAAAGTCCGACCATGCCGTCTTGTAGACAGCGGGATCCTCGACCGGTGTGTAGGCGAAGATCAGCGTTTCCGGATCGATCTGGTCAGCGGGATCGCCTGGGATGTCGGCAATCAGGTCCCCGTCCGCGTCGCAGAATCGCTCATCGAGGTCACCTCTTGGGCAATCCTGTGCCGAGGCGGCGGTGCCTGGCGACAGTAACGCAATCGCGAATGCGGTGACCAGTGGCTTGATGTCCAGTTTCATGTTCTTCTCCCTGTTATGCGGCTTCTCCCGCCGCGGTTCGTTTCACTTGATCATGCCGGGTCGGCAACGAGGACTTCCACGTCCGCGCCGTCCAGCGCACTCAGCAAGTCTCCCTTCGGCTTGGCATCGACAACGACGGATTGCAGGTCCGCAAGCTTGCCGACGTTGGCGAGACCTTTGCGGCCAAATTTCTGTGAATCGATCAGAAGGTGCCGAATCGTGGCACGCTGCAACATCACCCGCTTCACCGCGGCGAAGCCACGCACCGTTTCTGACGGCCCCTGGGCCGTCAACCCCGACGCGCCGATCACGCAGCGATCCACATTGAAGCGCTCAAGGAACTCCAGTGTCTCGGTTCCGACCGTCGCCGATTCCGCAGGCAGGTACTCGCCGGGGCACAAGATCACTTCGGGCGCCCCGTGCCCGATCGTCATGGCGACCGGGATCGAGTTGGTGATCACCGTGCATTGCGTGCCCAGCCAGGCCAGGGCGCGCGCCATCTGGATCGTGGTCGAACCCGAATCGATCATCAGGGTCTCGCCGTCCTGCACCAGCCCGGCCGCTCGCAGCCCGATCCGCTCCCGCTCGGCAATCCGGGCGTTTGCGCGCTCGTCCAGGCTCGGGTAGTGCCCCTGTGCCGGGGCCGAGGCGCCGCCATGAGCGCGGTCTATCAGCCCGTCATCCGCCAGCGCGTCAAGATCCCGGCGTACCGTCTCGGCGGAGACATTGAAGCGCCGCGCCAGTTCGCTGATGCGGACATGGGGGCGCAACTTCAATTCCAGAAGGATCAGCCGGCGCCGCTCGGGCTTCCTCAGGCGACCCCGGCCGTTCTCCGCCACTTTGAGTCGCGTCCTTGTCTGCGCCATCCGACTGTCCGATTCTTCCATTCCGGACAAAATTGTGGCTTTTCTGTCGCAATTGCAATAAATTTGTTGCATATCCCACTAACTGACGTGCAAATTTCTTGCAACTTGCGGATTTTGTGCGCCAATCCAAGAGGCCATGCCCAAGCGCAAATCAGGATTCGGCGTGCCAGAATGATCGTCCTTGCCACACAGCTCGCCGCCGCTGTCGCGCTCCTGCTGTGGTCGGTTCGCCTGATCCGCACGGGCGTCGAACGCGCGTTCCTGCCTGACCTGAAGCGTCACATGAAGGATCACGCCGACAACAGGCTGTCCGCCGCGGCAAGCGGCAGCATTGCGGCAATGCTGATGCAGAGCGCGACCGCCGTTGCACTGATCGGTGCAGGCTTCGCGGTCTCCGGCATGCTGGCACCCCATGCAGCGCTGGCGCTCATGCTCGGCGCAGACCTCGGTTCCGCCATTGTGGCACAGGTCCTGTTCCTTCCGGTACAGATGCTGATTCCCTTTGCGCTGGTTTTCGGCGTTGCGATCTTCCTCAATGCGCGCAGCCGCAAGTCCAAGCAGGTCGGGCGCATGGTCATCGGCTTCGCGCTGGTCCTGATCTCTCTTGGCATGATCCGGGATGCGGCAGCGCCGATTGGCGGCAACCCCGTTTTCCAGAACATTGCGGCCTATTTCCAGGGCGACCTTGTCAGCGCATTTGCCATCGGTGCGCTCATTGCCTGGGCGATGCACTCCAGCCTTGCCGCAGTGCTGACCTTTGCCGCCTTCGCCGCTACCGGGCTGACCGCCGCGCCGGTGGCCGCCGCGCTGGTGA
>VXPN01000542.1 GCA_009839535.1 Boseongicola sp. SB0662_bin_57
CCAGGAACCGTCGTAGAGGCGCAGACGCTCGGTCGGATAGCCCATGAGATAGAGCGCAAGCAACGGAGTGGCCGCTCGTACGCCGGAATGACAATAGAAGATGTGGTCGGTCCCGGGATCGAAGCCCGCCGCATCAAGAACGGCGGAGGTCTCTGCAGCGGTCCGGAACTCGGACGGCCGTCCCTCGTCGGCCCTGCGGAACGCCTTCCAGCCGATGAAGCGCGCCCGGTCTATGCGACCGGGAGGAAGTCCGCCGATCGACGCCCCGTTCCATTCGGGCAGGTCTCGCGTGTCCCAGATCGGAATGCCGTCTGTCGCGGCCTCGGCAACGTCCTCAATGTCGGCGACCCAGCCGTCAAGCGCGGGAGACGCGACGAAACGCCCTCCGCCCGGCGGCGACCGGCCGAACCCGCGGTCGACGCCATGGCCCGCTTCCCGCCATGCGGCCATGCCGCCGTCAAGCAGCCGGACGTCGGTCTTGCCGTACAGGAAGAACAGCCACCAAAGCCGGGCTGCGTCGTATTTCTCGTCGTACACGACAACCTGGGAACTCTCGTCGATGCCGTGCCTGCGCGCGAAGCGCTGGAACTGCTTTCGGCTGACCGCCATGCCTTCCCTGTCGGTATAGGAGCGTCGCGGAGCGTGGTAGGCACCGGGAATGCGTCCGGCCAGCCAGGACAGCTTCCCGACGGCGGCAAGCACCACGGGCTTTGGACCCGGGCTTTCCAGCATGGACTTCAGTTCGGAAGCGGTGATCAGGGCGTGTCCGCGCGGGAAGCCCTTGTACCGTTCTGCCAGCACGGGCCCGGCCAGGAACGCGAGAACGAGCGCCAGGGCCGCAATCCGCTTGAGCGTTGTCCGCGCCATGACCGAACCGGCCCCCGTCCTTGGGCGAACGCCTCGGGAATGCACGGCTTTCATCTGTCCGACCCGCAGCAAACCCCGCGCCAAAGAAACGCCCCGAGGGCTTGGCCTCGCGCATGATCGCCAATCCCGAGCCAGGGTGGAAGCAAGGCGTACTGCCAAGGGGTTGATCCGACCAACATGGTCGTCCGTCGAACGAGGCTCAACACACGATTGCGCGTCAGCAGAACCTGCCGGTTTCCGCCTTGTTCAGGCTCTCCCGGCACGGCGGACCATGATCTGCAAGTCCTGCACTGAGAGACACGGGCCAGAGTCCGGCTTGACCCAAGCAGCACGGCCCCGCGGGACAGGCCAAAGCGGCAATTCAGACTGACGGCACCGATGCCTGTCGCCGAACCACATTGCGCCGCCGCTTTCCGCCCCGTTCGCCGGCGAGGCAACCCTGGGAGCCTCGTATGGTGCCGTCCGTCCGACGCTGATCCACGCTGCCGGTCAAGTGCCGTGCCTGAAACCGCTTGAGGCGCCGGCTTTCGCCGGAAGGCACGGCAGGCAGTGGTCGTCCGCGTCAACGGGACGGGATTCAACCGGGCGGGCCGCGACATCATGGCCTTGCCTTCTCAAGTGTTGGCGGCATTGCGCGATCTCCTGGCGGTCATCCCGTGAAGGGCCCTATCGATTCCCGCGATCGACGGCCATCAGCAGGGCGGGGAGAAGCAAGAGGTCGGCGACAAGCGCGAAGGATATCGTGACTGCCACCAGGACGCCGAGCGTCCAGCTCGGCTCGTATCCCGACGAGGCGAACACCAGGAAGCCGGCTGTCAGAATGGCGGTGGTGGCCCACAATGCCGGCCCCACGGCGCGAAACGTTGCACGAACCGCCTCCGCCGATGACAGGCCCTGCTGACGGCCGCTCATGTACTTGGAGACAAAGTGAATGGTGTCGTCGACGATGATGCCAATGGCGACCGCGACCACCACGGATGCGCCAAGACCGATCACGCCGGAAAGGTATCCCCACAGGCCGAACGTCATTGCTGCCGGAACGAAGTTGGGTACCAGACAGATCAGGCCAACACGGATGTTTCGGAAAACCAGGAGCAGGATCAGCGAAATGAGGCCCGTGGCAAGAATCGTGCCCCTCAGCATGCTTTCGACGTTCCTGTCCGACAAATGGGCGGAGATCATTGTAAAGCCCGAGGCCGGGCTGGCGAGATCGGGCGCGTTGGCCTGCAACCAGGCTTGGGCGCGCGCGTCGATGTCGAGATGGTCCTTGGTGGACGTGTCGTCCAGCGCCACTGTCATTCGCGTTGCCGACTTCGCGATGTCGATGCGATCGTTCAGGTCAGCGCCAAAGGGCAGCGAAAACTCGTAGAGCAGCAGCAGTTGGGCGGCAAGATCCGGCTCCTCCGGTATTCGGTAGAATGCTGGATCATCCCCGTGCAAGTTCTTGTTGACGCGCTTCATGATGTCCGGAAAGGCCTGGACGTGACGCACTTCGGGCTGAGCGCGGTACCAGTCGGCGAAGGCGTCGACCTTGCGCAGGTATTCCGGATCGGTGATGCCGCCCTCGGTCCCTGAACTCAGCGAATAGTCGAGCCGGTCCAGCCCGGTCAGGTTCTCGACGATGAATTCGGTGTCCGTGCGAAAGGCGTAGCGTTCGTCGAAGTGGTGCAGCCAGTTGTCGCTCGCCTCGTTTCGGGGAAGGCCCGACGCCAGCGCCACGACCACGAGAATCCCGGACCAAAGAAGGGGTTTTCGACGGGCGACAACGAAGTCTCCCAGACGTTCGAAGAATCCCGCGCGTCCGGCACGGGAGCGGGGAGCGCCCAGCGGCAGGATCGAAAGCAGCGCCGGCAGAAGCGTCACGGAATAGACGAACGTGAACAGCACGCCAAGCGCCACCAGGTTGCCGAGAACATGAAACGGCGGCGAATTCGACGTGTTCAGGCTGAGGAATCCGATCGCGGTCGTGGCGGATGTCAAGAACACCGGATACATGTTTTCGCGAAGGGAGGCCGAGAGCGCCGCGTTTCGTTCCAGGCCTTCGCGCAGGCCAGCCTGCGCCGTAGTCACGATGTGAATGGAATGGGCGACCCCAACGGCCATGACTATGATCGGCACGCTCGCGCTGATTGGCGTGAGCATCGTGTCGAACCAGCCCGCGACCCCAACGGCAGTCAGAACGACGAACACGACGACGACGGCCACGGCTACGGCCGCGTATGCGGACCTCAGAAGAAGGGCCGCTATGGTCATGACGACGAAAAACACGACAGGGATGAGGCTCTCCGCATCCCGTCCGGCGTCGGCGAATGTCTGGTTCAGGATCACGTTGCCGGTCAGGAAAAATGAAAGATCCGGATGCGCCGTTCTGGCCTCGTCGAGCAACCCTCCGAGATGGTCCGCAATTTCGGCCCACGCGGGCTCCTCGGGCTCGGACAGGATGAAATCGACAACCAGCGCGGCGACATTTCCGTCCTCCGAAACCAGCTGTCCGACCAGTTCTGGCTGGTTCAGGGCGATTGTCCGGACCCGGTCCAGGTCAGCGTCGCCCAAGGACGCCGCGCCTTCGACCAATGGCGCGATCGTGAGATCGTCCTCGACCGCTTCGCTATGGAAATAGTTGGTCAGCGATGACACCCGGACCGAATGCGGCGTCTGCCATGCGGCCTCCGTCAGCTCCTCGACAGCGCCGAGGGCCTCTCGGGTGAAGACCGATCCTTCCTTGGGCGCGACGGCAATCAGCGCCGACCGTGACGCGGAATAGGTGTCCTGCACCTTGTCGAATTCGAGAAGGTGGGGGTTGTCCGCGCCGAAGAGCACGCGATAGCTGCCGGAAACGGTCAGGCCGGGCAGGCCCGCCGATGCCGCGAGCATGACCAGCGCGGCGAACGCGAGGACCAGCCAACGGAATCGCAGGACGAAGGCGATGTAACGGTCCAGAAGTTCGCGCGTCATCGCCTCGACTCGCGCGGATGCACGGAGGATCTGAATTCGGCTTGTGCGGTCCTTCCGGGCCCGAATTGCCCAAGGTTGTTCCCGAATGCGCCGTTCACGTTGCCCCGTCCAGCACTGTCCAGTGGTTGAGATCCGCCCAACGCCTGTCCGGAAGACCGCGCGCGATGACGGGGAAGGGGTTGGCGCCCATGACGCTCCGGTGGCCTTGGAGCCGTCTCGCGTGCACGGATATGTTCCAACGACTGGACCAAAATTCAATCCTTCGGGAATTTCGTATCCGGCTTGCGAAACAACGGCAACCCGTTTGATGTGGCTGTCTGCTCGGCCCCTGGATCCATGCCGTGAAATGCCTGCCGCCGACGCAGTTGCCCGTCGTGGACAAAGACGCTCCTGGGCCACCGTCGGCCCGTGCAGCGGTCCGGACCTGCAGGCCGCGTGTCGAAATCTCTGCGACGATCGGCGGCGTGCGTCATCGCGGGCGCAGGCAGAGACTGGCGAACGGCACCGCCGCGCGGCATGGCGCGGGAACTCCCGTCCCGGGCTGAGGGTTGCTCGGCGAAAGGCGGAGTCCGCAAGAAAATGCTTGCAACGCGCGCCACGCTCTGCAAATTCGTCATGCAGCGGGGTTTGCGTCGTGTCCGTGCCGGAGGACCGGCCGGAAGACAGGAATCCGCTCTTCCTCGCTGCCCTCTCTGCCAGGAACTGCCCTCGCTGCAGGGAAAGGGGGGCTGGCGGCGCGATTCAGAGCGGAGTTGGGGATGTGATGATGGCGAACCGGTTGATCCATGCCTCCGCATTGCTGTGGGCGCTGCTTTCCCTCGCGCCAAGGCCTGCACATGCCGAATCCTGGCTCTCCGACCGGATGGACGTGTTCGGAAAGGTCTCAGTGGAATCGCGGATCTTCCCCGAATCCGGGATCCATCCCGGACAGCGGTCGCATGCAAGCGGCCTCAGCCTGGAAACTACCGCCTATATCGAGGGAGACGGCAGCGGCAGCTTCACGATTACGCCCTTCCTGCGCTTCGATGCCGGGGACCCGGAACGCACGCATGCCGACTTGCGGGAAGCCTACTTTCTCACATACGGCGATGCGGGCGACGGCGAATGGGAATTGCGCCTGGGCATCGACCGGGTCTTCTGGGGCGTCGCCGAGGCGCGGTCACTGGTGGACATCATCAACCAGACGGACCTGGTCGAGCATCCGAACGCCAAGAGCAAGCTTGGCCAGCCGATGGCGCATTTCACCTTGTCCGGGGGCTGGGGAGCGCTTGAACTGTTCGGGCTGACCGGACATCGAAAGCGCACCTTTCCGGGCGAACATGGCCGGTTTCGCGGACGGCCGGTCGTCGACAACAGTCGCGCCACGTACGAGTCTGCGGACGAGGAGTGGCATGTCGACCTTGCGGGCCGTTACAGCAACAGTTTCGGGCCGCTCGACATCGGGCTGAGCGTGTTCGAAGGCACAAGCCGTGAGCCCGCCTTCGCGCCAGTCTTCGTTGACCAAGCACCGCCTCTCGTGGTTCTGGCGCCGCATTACGAGCAAATTCGCCAGTACGGGCTGGATGCCCAGATCACGACGGGGCCGGTGCTGCTCAAGCTGGAAGCGATCCGTCGCACCGGCGGGCAGAACCGGATGATGCAGGAAGAGGACTACACCGCGTCAATCCTTGGCGGCGAGTACATCATCAACGGGCCATGGGACACCAATTCCGACCTGAGCCTGTTTGCCGAGTGGCTCCGTGACAACCGCGGGCGAAATGCAACCGATGCGCTCGCAAATTCCGTCTTCCTGGGCGCGCGCCTCGGCTTGAACGACGAGCATGGGACGGATTTCTTTCTCGGGGTTCTCGACTCCCGTGAAGCCGACAGCCGCGTCTTCAATGCCGAGTTCAATCGTCGACTCTCGGACAGCCTGTCACTGCACGTGGAATCGATCGCTCACATCGGGTTCGAAACCGACGAGACCGTCCGCGACACGAGTCGTGACAGCTTTATCGGGATAAGCCTGGAATACAATTTCTGAAGGCGTGGCAGTCACTGGCGGGATTGCTGAAGCTGTTGCAGCTCTCAAGACACCTGAAACGCCAGTCTTTCAAGGAGCCGCGCGACACCACTGGCACAGACAGCCCATGCAACGCAAACTGGCAAGCTTTGCCACGGCCTGAAATTCGGCTGGTTTTGCGCTATATGCCGTTAAAATCATTGACGGGGCCGAGAAAGTGCACATCTTGCAGTTTGCCGAAAGTGGACAATTCGAGCCCCGCAGGATCGCCGCCGCCCTGCGCACATCCTTTGAAGAAGTGGCCCAGACGGTGGGGCTGAGCAAAGATTCCCTGCAGCGCCTTACCAGGATCAATTCGGACAAGACACAACGCCGCCTGCGGGAACTGGTGGAAGTCCTTGACAAGGTCGAGCCCCGCCTCGGTTCGGAATTCACGGCATCTGGTTCCGGTCAGAACCCCTGCCCAGCCTTGATGGGCGTGCCGCAATGCAGCTGGTGCAGGAAGGCAAGGCTGGACAGGTGTTGGAATACATTGACGCTGTGGACGCCGGTGTCTTTGCCTGATGCCGCTGATCGGTGCGCGCTACGGCGGGCCGCTATATCGCGCGCTGAACCCTGTCTACGCGCGCGACCCTCTGTCGGGCCGTGGCGCCAAGCTCTTTGGCGGACGATTCAATGCAAGGGGAACGCCTGCGCTCTACACCGCACTGAGCCCAGCCGTTGCCTTGCGTGAAGCGAGCCAGGCTGGCAGCCTTCAGCCCACCGTCTTGGTGTCCTGCCGCGCCGATCTCGGGCCGGTTTTCGACACCCGCA
>VXPN01000544.1 GCA_009839535.1 Boseongicola sp. SB0662_bin_57
TACGGAATGGCGGCGTCGGGATCGAGGGATTCGGCCACGAAGAAGAGCGTCGACAATATTGCCAGCGCCACAAGCGGCAAGGCGAGCTTCAGTCGGAACACCAGGCGCGAATATCTGTCCGTGGCAGCCATATCCGACATATAGGACATTTCGGCTAGTGGGCGAAGATGTCGACGTCCGGCCAGCCGGCAAGGTCAAGGCGGGCACGGGTTGGCAGGAAGTCAAATGCCGCCTGCGCCAGGTCAGCGCGACCCTCCCGCCTGAGACGTTCGTCCAGCTCTTCCTTCAGGCGATGCAGGTATATCACGTCAGAGGCCGCGTACTTGAGCTGCGCATTCGTCAACGTGCCAGCACCCCAGTCGCTCATCTGCTCGAACTTCGAGATGTCGGCGCCCAGAAGCTCGCCGACCAGATGCTTCAAGCCATGCCGCACCGTGTAGGTGCGGACCAGCTTGGAGGCGATCTTCGTGCAGTAGACCGGTGCCGCAAGGGCGCCGAAGCGGTGGAAGAGTGCCGCAATGTCGAAGCGCCCGAAGTGGAAGAGCTTGAGCACGTTCGGGTCGGTCAGCAGACGCTCCAGGTTCGGAGCTGATTCCTGTCCCATGTCGATCTGGACGAGATGCGTGTCGCCATCGCCGGAAGACATCTGAACGAGACAGAGCCGGTCGCGGTGCGGATTCAGGCCCATGGTCTCGCAATCGATGGCTACCGACTGGCCAAGGCCAAGACCGTCGGGCAGGTCGCGCTGGTAGAGATGATTGGCCACGGGCGCCTCCTGTTGCAGGTGTTGGCTTGATGCACCTGAAGTGACCGCGCTTCAACCCGGCGCACTCAACGGGCCGTGTCCACGAGGTATCTTTGTGACAGCGGCAGGCTGGCCGCTCCAAGAGTCCTGGCGTCCGCCCCGACCGTGCCGGAAATGACGGTGGGATGCGGCAGCCCGGAGAGGTCCATGCGGTCCAGTTCGGCCTGAACGCTGGCAATCAGGCCTTCCCGTACCCGTTCTGGCAGCCAGCCGTCGATCAGCACGTGCTCGAAATCCATGATGGAGACGGACGCGACTACGGCATGCGCGATTGCTGGCGCGGCAGTTCCTGTCCAGGCATCGATCAGCCCAGGCGACACGCGCCACTCCGTCGCGCTCGTCCAAAGCGCGTTTGCTTCGCCTCCGGCGTCGGTCACCATCCGTTCCAGGCCGGCAAGGGAGGCGACATCGATGAGCTGGCGCGTTCCCCCGTTCGGGTCCGGAACCGGCATTGGCCCGAGGGCGCCCGCGTTGCCTGTCGACCCGGTGAACAGCCGGCCGTTCAGGACGACCCCGCCTCCGATGAAGTAACCCATGTAGAAATACAGGAAATCGGGCGGTGTATTCTGGGCTCCGAAGACCAGTTCCGCGCCGCAGGCACAGGTGGCATCGTTCTGCAGGAAGACCGGAAAGTCGAACAGAGCCGCGACTTCGGAGCGCAGGTGGAAGTCGCGCCATGCCTCCATGTCCTCGGCGGACGTGCCAAGAATCGCGCCCCACTCCCATATGAAGAACGGCATCGCGATGCCGAGACCGGCGATGCGCGCCCTCTGCCCGGCATCAAGCTGGCCAGAGAGTCGCTCGGCGGCATCCTTGACGAATTGAAGCGTGCCGTCCGGGGCGGGAAAGCGGTAGGTGACGTGCTCGCGTGAAAGGATGCGGCCAAGAAAATCGACGAGCACGAGGTCGGAGCTGCGCCGCCCGACCTTCAGGCCGAAGAAGAGCGCTCCGCCCGGGCTCAGCGCCATCGGCACCGAAGGCTGGCCAACCTTTCCGCGCACGGGCTGCTCGCGGACCAGAAGCCCCTCGTCTTCAAGCTCGCGCGTGATCACGGACACGGTCTGGGCGGACAGGCCGGTCACGCGCGCGATTTCGGCGCGCGCAAGCGCGCCGCGGCGGCGCAGGAGCGAGAGAACCAGCCTCTCGTTCCTGTCGCGCATGCCACTCTGATTCGTTCCGAGAATGCTGGAAGCATCCATCCCCGTCGCGGACCTTTCTGTGATCACATGCCCCAATCTGCACCTCCCGGCTTCAGGTTGAGCGAGCGACGGGGGCGAGTCAAATAAAAAATAAATCACTGTGATTTATTTATTGACAACATGAAAGAATCATGTGAATCCTTCCCCGTGCCGCGTTTTCGCGCGGCCTTGATCACTCGTTCAAGGGAGGAACAGATCTTGAAACTCACACATCTCATCGGTGCATCGGCGATAGCCGTGACGGCCATGGCGGGCAGCGGCATGGCAAGCACGACCGTCTGCCTGATCACCAAGACAGACACCAACCCCTTCTTCGTGAAGATGAAGGAAGGGGCGACCGCGAAGGCGGAAGAGCTGGGCATGACCCTGAAAGCCTATGCCGGGAAAGTCGACGGCGACAACGAAACCCAGGTCCAGGCAATCGAGACCTGCATAGCCGACGGCGCAAAGGGCATTCTCCTGACCGCATCCGACACGGCGTCGATCGTGCCTTCGGTCAAGCAGGCGCGTGACGCCGGGCTCCTGGTGATCGCTCTCGACACGCCGCTTGATCCGACTGACGCGGCTGACGCCACCTTCGCCACCGACAACTTCCTGGCCGGCGAACTCATCGGCAAATGGGCGGCCGCCACGCTCGGAGCCGATGCGGCCAATGCCAGAATCGCAATGCTGGACATTGCCATCAGCCAGCCGACGGTCGGCGTGCTGCGCGACCAGGGCTTCCTGCAGGGCTTCGGCATTGACCTTGGCGACCCGAACAAGTGGGGCGACGAGACGGATCCGCGCATCGTCGGCAACGATGTCACGGCGGGCAACGAGGAAGGTGGCCGCCGGGCGATGGAAAACCTTCTGGCGAAGGACTCGAGCATAAACGTTGTCTACACGATCAACGAGCCGGCTGCGGCCGGCGCCTACGAGGCCCTGAAGGCCATCGGGCGCGAGAACGATGTCCTCATCGTCTCGGTCGACGGTGGCTGTCCAGGCGTCCAGAACGTCAAGGACGGCGTGATCGGCGCCACATCGCAGCAATATCCGTTGCTGATGGCGTCGCTTGGCGTCGAGGCCGTCAAGAAGTGGGCCGATACCGGCGAGAAGCCGGAGACAACGCCGGGGAAGGACTTCTTCGACACCGGCGTGGCGCTGGTGACCGACAGTCCTGTCGCAGGCGTTGACTCGATCGACACCGCCGAGGGTGCCGCGCTCTGCTGGGGCTGAGACCTGCGAGCGGAATGTGAAGGGGCGGGCGCATTCCGCCCCTTCGTTCGTCTGGACGGGCACTGTAAGGCCCGCCTAAACTGGCGCTTGCGGAACGCACGCCGGCACCCGCCAATCTGAGAGGAACGAAATGTCCGAAACCACGTCGAAGGGACAGGACTTCGAATCGGCACTGGAGCAGGCAAGCCAGAACGTGGCGGAATTCGACGATCACCGTTCAGGATTCATTCCATGGCTTCAGCACCTCCTGCACACCAATCCGTCCCTGGTGCCGCTGATCGTGCTCGTGCTGTCCACGCTGAGCCTGGGCGCCTACATCGACTGGGGCGCGATCTCCGTGGGCCTCGGCATCGCTTCGCCCGAAGAGGTTTCGAACAGCTCGTTCAGGTTCTTCAAGGCCTTCACGCTGACGCTCATCCTGCAGCAGGTCCAGATCGTGGGCGTGCTGGCCGCCGCGCAGACGCTGATCATTTTGACAGCGGGAATCGACCTCAGCGTCGGCGCCATCGCGGTGCTATGCTCGGTCATCATGGGGCAGTTCACGTTCCGCTACGGAATTCCGCCGGCGGTGTCGATCGCGATCGGTCTTGCCTTCGGCACCGCAATCGGCGCCGCCTCAGGCTGGCTTGTCAGCCGGGTCAAGCTGCCGCCCTTCATCGTCACCTTGGGAATGTGGCAGATCGTGCTTGCGGCGAACTACCTGTATTCGGCAAACGAGACGATCCGCAGCCAGGACATCGAGGCCCAGGCGCCCCTCCTGCAGCTGCTCGGGACCAAGTACTCGATGTACGGGGCAACCTTCACGCTTGGCGTGATTTCCATGCTGATCATCGCCTTCGCACTGGCCTATGCGCTCAGGTCCACCCCTTGGGGGCGGCATGTCTATGCCGTCGGCGATGATCCTGAGGCGGCGGAGCTTGCCGGCGTGAACAGGCACCGCACGCTCATTTCGGTCTACATGCTTGCGGGCCTGATCTGCGCGTTCGCCGGCTGGGTCATGATCGGGCGTTTCGGTTCGGTCTCGCCGTCGGCCACCACCGGAGTCATCGGCAACATCCAGGCGATCACCGCGGTGGTCATCGGCGGCATTTCGCTTTTCGGAGGCCGTGGCTCCATTCTGGGCGCCCTTTGCGGAGCGCTCATTGTGGGCGTGTTCGAGCTTGGCCTTCGCATGGCCGGCGCGGACCCGCAATGGACGTTTCTCCTGATCGGAGTGCTCATCATTGCCGCCGTCGCGGTCGACCAGTGGATCAGAAAGGTGTCGATATGACGGAGCGGCATGAACCGATCCTGAGCGCAAGAAACCTGGTCAAGAAGTACGGCAAGGTCACGGCGCTGGATCACTGTGACTTCGAGCTCTATCCCGGCGAGGTCCTGGGCGTGATCGGCGACAATGGCGCCGGCAAGTCCACGCTCATCAAGGCGGTGTCGGGCGCGGTGATGCCGGATGAGGGCGAAGTCTATCTCGAAGGGCGGCAGGTTCACTTCGCGTCGCCCATCCACGCCCGTCAGCACGGTATCGAAACCGTTTACCAGACGCTTGCCATGTCGCCTGCCCTCTCGATCGCGGACAACATGTTCATGGGCCGCGAGTTGCGCCGGCCGGGCGTGCTGGGTACCGTCTTTCGCATGCTCGATCGACCGGCAATGGAGAAGTTTGCCCGCGAAAAGCTGAGCGAGCTGGGGCTGATGACGATCCAGAACATCAAGCAGGCCGTCGAGACCCTGTCGGGTGGCCAGCGGCAAGGCGTGGCCGTTGCGCGTGCGGCCGCGTTCGGCTCAAAGGTGATCATTCTCGATGAGCCGACAGCGGCGCTTGGCGTGAAGGAAAGCCGCAGGGTGCTCGACCTGATCAACGATGTCCGGTCGCGCGGCATTCCGATCATCCTGATCAGCCACAACATGCCGCATGTGTTCGAGGTCTCGGACCGGATACACGTCCACCGGCTTGGCCGGCGACTCTGCGTGATTGATCCGAAGGAGCACACCATGTCCGACGCCGTGGCTTTCATGACGGGAGCCCAGGAACCACCGGGAGTCGAAGCCGCGTGACGGCCGCCTTCAAGGCCCGGATACAGGCTGTTGCCGGACGGATACGCGCATTGCCCGAGGGCCGGCGCCGCCTCATTGCGATTGCCGGGCCTCCGGGCGCGGGGAAGTCCACCTTGGCCGCCGCATTGGTGCCGGAGCTGGGACGGACGTCGGCACTTGTGCCCATGGACGGGTTTCATCTCGACAACGACATCCTGCGCGCGCGCGGCCTGCGGGACCGGAAGGGCGCGCCGGAAACCTTCGATCTTGAAGGGTTTTCAAGTCTGCTGGAGCAACTGGTCCGCGAGGACGTGGTCGCGATACCCGCATTTGACAGGGCCCAGGACAAAGTGGTCGATTCAGGCACGCACGTTCGGGCGAGACATCGGTGGGTGATCGTCGAGGGCAACTACCTGCTCCTGGACGAGCCGGGCTGGCGCGGCCTGCCGCGCCACTGGGACCTTTCCGTGTATCTTGACGTGCCGCACGACGTTCTCGAGGAGCGACTGGTTCATCGCTGGCTGGATCACGGCCTGACCCTGGATGACGCGCGAGCGCGGGCGCTCGGCAATGACATTCCCAATGCCCGGCGCGTTGCTGCCGCGCGGCTTCCGGCCGACCTCGTTCTTCCGTGAGGCGAGCATTTCCGCTCACGCCGAGCGTGACGGGCCGGCCGCCTTTCACGGGGACCATGCGCGACGAAACGTTGGTCGAGCACGCCGCCCGGCCGGACTGGCGAGCGGTCGCGAGACCGTCGCTCCGCAGTGCCGTCAGGAGCACGGTGATCATGGGTGGCCGCTGGACCTAGAGCCCGTTGACCGGCACCTTCAGCATCGGCCTTCCGTCCGTGTCCTTAGGCACCTCTCCCGCACGCATGTTGACCTGCAGCGACGGGATAATCAGCCGGGGCATGGCCAGGGTCGCATCCCGCGCGGTCCGCATCCTGATGAACTCTTCCCGTGTCGTTCCGCCCCCGACATGAATGTTGTGCTCCCGTTCATCCTTCACCGTCGTTTCCCAGCGAATGGCGCGTCCGTTCGGCCCGTAGTCATGGCACATGAACAGCCGCATCTCGTCCGGCAACGACAGGATCCGCACGATGCTGTCGTAGAGCGCGCCCGCGTCTCCGCCGGGGAAGTCCGCCCGCGCCGAGCCGCTGTCCGGCATGAACAGCGTGTCGCCCACGAAGGCGGCGTCGCCGATGACATGTGTCATGCAGGCCGGCGTATGCCCGGGCGTGCACAGGGTGACGGCCTCCATGCCTCCGATCATGTAGCTGTCGCCGTCCTCGAAGAGCCGGTCGAACTGGCTGCCGTCCCGCTGGAACTCGGTTCCCTCGTTGAAGATCTTGCCAAAGGTTTCCTGAACCACGAGGATTTTCGAGC
>VXPN01000253.1 GCA_009839535.1 Boseongicola sp. SB0662_bin_57
ACTGGCGGGCGAATCAGGCAATCGCGGCATGAGCAACTAATCTGGGCTACACCCCCGGAGAAGACCGACCATTGCCAAGGCTTAGGCACTTGGCTAGTCTTTCTGGAACCAACCTGGAGGTACTGAGGGCATGGTCCTTTCATTAGTTCACATAAGCGACTTTCACTACCGAAACACCTTTCCATCGAAGAATAGGCTAACATCACTTAAGGACGATATCCTCGAAAGCACTCACACCAGACCGTTTTATCTCGTATTTTCAGGAGACTTAGTTCACTCCGGCGATAAGAATAACTACGAGACACTATTTGACGACTTCTTTGTGCCCCTAGCCGAATGCGCACGCGGCATTTTCCTAACACCTGGCAACCATGATATCCAATGGCGGGATACGAACCCAAAACTATGCAACTCTCTCCTAAAAGATCACGAACTATCCTACCTTTACGACGATTCTGGTGCACTATCTCTAGTTAATCCTTTTTTACCGAAGGATCCTCTATACAATTACTTTGTACTCCAGGAAACTCTCTCTTCCCAAATAGAATCGAACTTCTTCGGATCGATCTCGATTGAACCTGACTTTTCCTTAATATCGATGAATTCAACATGGCTATCGTACGAGCGAAGTGACGGTACTACAGATCAGGGCTTATTGCGAATCGACCCACCTGTATTTCAATACTTCATCAATCTTATACCCAAAAACAAGATCGCAATCTTTGTTACGCACCACCCGCTGGATTGGTTGGACATAAAATCCCGACAACTGCTCGAAGATCAACTTACGAAAAACTTTGATCTCGCCCTGTTTGGCCACAATCACGTCCAGTCGTCTATCTCAGGGAACTTTAACGCAGGCACTTGCTTGTTCCTTCACTCTCCGGCAATACACTCCGCTCCAGAGGAGGGCCCGAATGCGTATGCCATAGTTAATATCGATCCGACCGAGAGAAAATACGAGGTCGTATATCGCGCATACGCTTCACATTTGAACACCTTTGTCCCGGGTGTAAATTTAGCAAAAAATGGTGTAAGATACCCAACCGCTGAGGATGAGAACTTTTGGCGCAAGGTACGTACACACACTTCCCCTGGGCTCCTTGAGCGCTTCACTGATGAGCCAAACTTCAATTTTTCCGAATGGTATGACACTCATTTGATTTCAAAAAATAAATCACAACACAGATTAATAGAGCCACGTGTCTCTCGTGTATCCTTGGACGGAACCGAGCTAACTCATGCCCATCCTCAACGCTTGTGTGCTGCACTATCCCCAGGGGTAAACCGGCAATTTGTTGTAGGCCCTCAGGATTCCGGATTAACTAGCGCAGCTTTTATGTTTCTCAAACACGTTGCTGGGGCCATCGACTCATACACCGCGATACCATTTTATGTCAACATCAGTACACTTAAGGTCAATAAGGCAAGCATTATCCGGGAAGCGGCGAAGATGTCTCTCGTCCGGTACTCGCAAAGGGAAATTGAGATTCTAGCCAATGATGGTGCAGCTTTGTTTATAATTGATGAAATTGGGCTTCCAGACGAAAAGACGGTTAATTCATTAATAGATGTTCTTGATAGACATTTTCCTGAGTGTGCCTCTGTGTTCTTTTGTACAGTCGACGGAGGTTTGTTGAGGAACGCGTCAGGAGATGAACTGCCCGTGAGCCCAAGGTCGGACATCATATTTGAACTGGTGCAATTTGATGTTGAAGAGATAAGGGAGCTTATCAAGAGCCAGAGGCCGGACGCCTCGGAACTCGAGCAGCAAAGGGTGTTGGCGCGCGTGGTTTCTAGCTTCAGGCAGATGAATGAACCGGTGTTTCCGAGCGTAGTATCGCTTTTGGTAGAGACACTGCGGCAGAGCCCAGAGTTTCGGCCGATTAACCGCACTCGATTAATTGACAGATACGTCGAGTGCCTCCTCGGCCGGTTGAGTTGGGAAGACGTAGAGGAAGGAACATTTAATTCAAACGATAAGGTGACATTTCTGGCTTATATTGCCGGCCGTCTGGCGATTGCGGGGTGGTCCATGATACCTATGAAGAAATGGGAGGGGATGTGCCTTGAGTACGCGGAGGACAGGCTTCTGGAACTTCCGGACGGGTTACTCGACGAATTTTCGCAAAAGGGAATTGTAATACAGCAAGGAGAATGGATTACGTTTCGGGCGGATTACTTGTTTGCGTATTTTGTGGCGAAAGAAATGAACGTAAATCAAGATGTGTACAGGTTTATTGTAGAGGGCGAAGGCTTTTTCCGGAACTACAGGGAGTTGGTGGTATATGGCGAGTTAGAGGGG
Source organism: Boseongicola sp. SB0662_bin_57 (assembly GCA_009839535.1). Classification (GTDB taxonomy): domain Bacteria; phylum Pseudomonadota; class Alphaproteobacteria; order Rhodobacterales; family Rhodobacteraceae; genus JAJEFO01. The sequence continues at coordinate 2,306 of VXPN01000253.1, forward strand.
GTGGATAATTTGCGCCTGTTAGATGACACGCATGCGAAATTGGACAGGTTGGAAGAGAGTATTCTAAAGGCATATGCGGAAGAGGGAGTAGATTTGGAAGACGAGTGGAGGGAAGCATTGGGGGAGGGCAGGAAGGACGATCAGCAGCGTAGGGACGATGCTATGGGTGATGCAAATAGTCAGGAGCCCAGTAGGGAAAGCGTGAATCGTGCGTTATCGGGCGATTTACGTTCTGTGGAGAGATCGAGGGGTGTCTTCAAGCGATTTACAGTGCAGGAACTGGAGGCCAGGTGGTTGGTGGCATTGCGAACCTATTGTCAACTGGTGAAACACTGCGGCGGATTGAGTGGGGCAGATAAACTACGACACTTTCAACGATGTGCTGCGTCAGCTGAGCTGTTTATCAAGCATCTTTCTGCAAGGCGGGAAGAAATCAGAGGAAATGTAATTTACTATCACGGGGGGATTGTCTACGTCAACCCGCTGGCGATAGTTGATTCCGATAAGGCCCACAGAGAATTTAAGCTTTACGCACCCCATTCTGTGGCCGAAATGTTTGCGGAGTATCTGAACAACGCGCAGATGATGCCAGTGTATAGGAGGGTGGCGCGTGAGGGAAGCGAGGTGGAGAAGTTTCTGTCACGGCATTTGTTGCTGGAAACACCAACGGCCAAGAATCGTGTGAGTTTTGTAGAAAGTTTGATCAATTCGGACGAGCTGACGTTGCAAACGTCGTCACTTAGGCAGGTGAAATATAAGTACATGGGGTACTCAATTAGTCCGGAAGAACAATCATATTTTCGAGGCATTATAGATGATCTTTCAAAGAAGGGAGGGCTAGTTGAGGTCTCGGAGAAGCAAAGATTGGGGAAGCGACGCTTGTTGGCGGATTTCAAGGCTAGAAGCAGCAGAAGGAAGGTGGATGGGAACCCGCAAGATTTGGAAGGAAAATAGCTTCTTGTGGGTTAGCTAGTCGTTTGGGTACTGGTTACAGACTATTTCAGGGAAACTGACCGAAATTCGCAGGGAATTTGGCGGTGCTGCATGGGTCATCGCGACGGGAAGAGGCTGCCGGCCAGTCCTCGCATCGCGCAAATGGCGGCTTCCGGCTTTGTAAGCGTGACTCTCGCCGCCAGAGGATCCTTTCGAGAGAGTTGCCAGGCCAGCCGGTCAGCCAATCGTACGATGACGGCGGCCTCGAGTTTCAGGCGGCGGTGGTTGATATGCCCAGGCAATTGGCGCGCATCCCGCATGAGTGCCTCGATTTCGGTCAGGCACCTGTCGATGACGACGCGAAGCCGCTCGGATGTGCGATCCTTGCCGAGTTCCCCAATGTTGACGCCCGACTCCGCCATCCAGTCTGCGGGCAGATAGATGCGGTCCAGGGTTCTGTAGTCGTCGCCGAAATCCTGCAGGTGATTGATGACCTGAAGCGCGTTGCACAACGCGTCCGAACTTCCGTAGCCCGCGCTTGACCCGCCATGAAGATCGATCAGGTACCGCCCGACCGGCGCTGCGGAGAGCATGCAGTAGTCGATCACTTCCTGCCACGACGCGTAGCGGTTCTTTGTCGCGTCTTGCAGGCAGTAGCGAATGAGGTTGCGGCAATGGATGTCGCTGACGCCTGTCTCTGCGAGGCTTGCGGCCATTCGCGTGGCCTTTTCGTAGCCGGGGCGTCCATCGGCGCGCCGAAGCTCACGTTCAAATCCTTCCAGTCGCGCCGTCTTTTCCTCAGCCGTGAGATCCGGTGAATCCGCGATGTCGTCAATGGTACGGGCAAATGCGTAGAATGTGGCGACATGAGGTCGCAGCCGGGCAGGAAGCAGTATCGAGCCGACGGGAAAGTTCTCGTATTCGGCGTTCTTGCCCGATGGGGTTTCCACCTGCGAAATGTGTCCACTGTCGCTCAAGACCGTATCCGTTCCAGGATTCGCATCGTAGTTCACTCATTGATCCCTGCACAAGATGGGCACCGTGCACCAGGCACGCCTTGCGGAGGCAGGCGCGGCGCCTGGCTCACGCCTGCCCGTCGATTCCCGTGCAAGGTGCGCCTCCGGGAATCCGGCTGCGGCACGGGCCGGGAAGGACGCGTCATGCGTAGCGAGCGAACGATCTTCCATCCCGCGACCAATTGGAGGAAGAAGCGGGCATGAATGCTGAAGTGCATCCGAGGCGTGCGATGCGGAATTCCGCACGGCTGCAAGCCAGAACCGGGGTTCACCCGGCACCGGTGCCGGAAGGCCCGCGCATACGGTTCGGCGAGCCGGGGCTGCGGCTCATGGCCAGCCCGTGCTCCAGGACTGGCCAGGGGGAGCATTCGCGGAGCCTTTCGGCATTGGCAGGGGCTTCATGCAGGTAGTTCCCGTTCTCAGTGCGCTGACCTTCGGCCTGGTCGGCGTGGTGGCGTTTCACCTGCTGGCGTTGCCGCTGCCGTGGCTGCTTGGCCCGGTCACGAGTTGCCTCCTTGCCGCCCTTCTGGGCGTTCCGCTCGGCGGCATCAAGCCGGTCAATGCCGCCATGCGGACGGTTCTCGGCGTCGCGGTTGGCGCAACGCTCACGCCGGCCGTGCTGGCGACGTTTCCGTCCATGTGGCCCACGCTCATCCTGATGCCCGTGTTCATTCTTGCCATCGGCTTGGTCGGAGTGCCCTATTTCCGGCGCCTTTGCGGCTACGACTTCCCGACCGCGTACTACGCGGCGATGCCGGGCGGCCTTCAGGACATGGTCGTCTTCGGCGAGGAGGCGGGCGGCAATGTCCGTGCCCTGTCGTTGATTCACGCCACCCGCGTCCTTGTGATCGTGGTGGCGTTGCCATTCCTCTTGAAAGGCATATGGGATGCGGATCTCGATCGCCCTCCGGGCGTTCCGCTGACGACGATCGCGCCATCCGAACTGGCATTGATGGTGCTTGCGGCCGGGTTCGGCTGGTGGGCGGCGCGGAAGGTCGGCCTGTTCGGAGCCACGATTCTCGGACCGATGATCCTGGCGGCTGCCATAACGCTGACAGGATTCCTCGAACAGCGTCCGCCCGCAGAAGCCATCTGGGCGGCACAGTTCTTCATCGGGATGACCATCGGCAGCAACTACAACGGCATAACGGTGAAGGAGATCCGGAAGGACATTTTGGCCGGCCTGGGATTTTGCGGGCTCCTGATCATTCTGACCCTGGTCTTTGTGGAGGCGATCTATTCCTTCGGGCTCGCCCCGGGGATGTCCGCGCTGCTGGCATACTCGCCGGGCGGACAGGCGGAACTCACCGTCCTGGCGCTCGTTGTCGGAGCCGACATGGCATTCGTGGTCGCGCATCACATATTGCGTCTCGTGATCGTCATCATGGGCGCGCCGCTGGCGGCGCGCCTGCTTGATCGCGGTCGCGGCTGATTCCGACCCGCCCGTCATCGGCATCACGCTCCGAGCAAGAACGGGACGGCGTTGATCGCCCACAAGGGCTTCAACCGGACGCCCGCTTGATTCCAGGCGTTGTGCATCACGCCAGGGCGTGGCCAATTCCGGGCCCTGTCAGCCTTGTGACGAATTCCTGTCCAGATCGTGACCGTGCCAGGGTCCGTGATGCTCGCCTTCGCCGTCGATGCGTTCGAAGCCGTGTGCCCCGAAGTAGTCGCGCTGCGCCTGGAGCATGTTGGCGGTCGTTCGCTCGCAGGTCAGCGTGTCGAAGTAGGCAAGCGCCGCGGCAAGCGCCGGGACCGGAAGGCGTGCGGCCTGCGCGGCAAGCGCGGTTTTCCGGAGGCCCTCGATGTTCCTGTCCATGAGGGCGCGGAAATGGTCTGCAAGCGCCAGGTTCGTGCCCGGCGAATCCCGGAGGGACGCCGCCATGTCGTTCAGCATGGCTGAGCGGATGATGCAGCCCTCGCGCCAGATCTCGGCGATTCCCGGCATTGGCAGCGACCAGCCGAAATCCGTGCTGGCCCTGTAAAGAAGGTCAAAGCCCTGCGCGTAGCAAAGGATCTTGCCGGCGATCAGCGCCTGTTCCAGATCCTGAACTGTCAGTCCGTCGTCCAGGCGGCCTGTGCGCGGCTGATACAGGCTGGCACCCTGCAGGCGCAGGTCCCGCATCGCCGACATGTTGCGGGCGCCTACCGCCGCCTCTATCACCGGAACCGGGGCGCCGAGCATCTGGCTTTCGATCACCGTCCAGCGACCCGTTCCCTTCTGTCCCGCACGGTCAAGAATGAC
>VXPN01000502.1 GCA_009839535.1 Boseongicola sp. SB0662_bin_57
AGGTGGGTCAAAATTGAACGCGATTCCTGGGTCAGTTTTGAACTGGACTTGACAACTTGGAGCTCCTGGACGTGGCGGCCCTTTTGGATGAACCACAGGAGGTGGACGAATTCGAGAGTCTGGATCTCGCAGTCAACATGCTGTTCCTGGCTGGCGAACACTCGTATCCCATAACGCGAGAGCTCGCGTTCGCCGCCCGGTCTGTCGGCTTCAATGGAATCGTCTATCCGTCCTACTTCAGCATGCTGCGCAATGGCGTGAAGCCGTTCGAGACCACATACGGAATTTCCCACCGCAAGATTCCACAGTACCGGGAGTTCGAGGAGGCGAAGGTATCCGCCAACTTCGCGATCTTCGGGCGGCCGATTGAGGACGGGCTGGTCAATGTCCACTGCATCAACCGGGTGGTGCTGAGCACCGTGCTCTACTCGGTTCACTTCGGGCCGGTGATCGGCGACGAGTAGCGGCGCCCGAAGTGCAAATCGCCGGCAAACAGGATAGCACCGCCTATTGCGGCTGAAGGTGTATAGGTTGAACGAGGCTTAGGCCGCTCGCCGAGGGATGCTTGAAAGCGGCTCGTACGGTGCTTTGTAGACCCCGAAAGTCAGCAAATCGTATGTGTTTGAGAAGCTGTACATTTCAAAGAGATGGGCGTCCCCGTTTGCATCGTAGAAAACGCTCTCGCCTTCGCCAACTGGTCCCCGCTTCCTCCTCGTGGCGTGTTCCACCACGGCTGAGAATGCAATGTCGTGCGAGAGAGAGGGAAACCGCTCGATCAGCCCGCGTGATCTCGGAAAGTAAGCTACATTGTCGTTTCCTGCCTTTGGGCAGATGTCGGGGTGATAGGGGTGGCGGCTAATGAGCCCGAATGCGGGATGCTCCGGATCGCGCTCACAAACCATTTGCCAGAGCGTTGTTGTCAGCGTGTTGCCATAGCGTTCCTTGAACTTTGCGATCGTCTTCCACTCAAACGAGCAGTCCAGCGCTTCGCGCTGAAACTGGTCACCCATGAAAATGAGGCGACGGCCACCATAGTTTGCCTCGGCTTCCATCGCCTGGTGAAAGGTCGGATTCAGCGTCGACTCGTTGTCCCCGATGAGCAGGGAGCGATGCCAGGGCAGCAGGTCATGAAGGATTTCGTGCGCAATCACAAATCGCCGCTTGAGAGATACGACGTCGTCGTCGATGAAGATGCGCTTGTCGCCCTCCTTGAGCATGAGCAGACCTTTCAAGCGGAACCCGTTCACGACTTCCCGCATGCTTTTTGCGGTGCTCGAGATCTTGTGCCCGGCCATCTTTGCTCTGTGTGCCATCTCATCGAGCAAGTTGAGATCTGACTTGCTGTAGTAGGTGAGATCCAGTTCCTGCAGCTCGCGTACGATTTCGAGACGGAGAGGAGGTTCCGGGTTGCCGAGATCTCGAAGGAGGCGCGCTACGTGCGCGTTGATGTCCGCCCGTTCGTAGTCGGCAATTTTCGGTTCGATGACCGACATCATTGCATCCCCTCAGTCAAATGCCGCCAGAACCCTGACGAAATCGTCAAAGTGCTTCTTTTCGGCTCTGGTTAGTCTCGACAGGTCATCCGAACTCGCAGCAAAGCGATGGGCCGCTTCAGCCAAACCATTGTCTTGAAAATGTGCAGCAGATGTAAGCTGCTCCACCGCCTTTGCTGGAACGCCTAGGTAATGCGCCAACTGGTGCACCGTTCTAGGTCTTGGCACGTACTCGGGTCGAGCTTCGATGGTCTCTACCTCTTGCTCATCGATGCGAATTTTCGCGGCCAATTGCTCTCTCGTCAGCCCATCTCGCCTTCTGAGTTGTCGTACCAGCTGATAGAGAACAACAGTCCTTTGTTCTGGCTCATCCTCCTGTGGCGCGTGCGGTGCCGCGCGAACGAATTGACTTAGCGGCTCCGCACCAAGCAAAGGAAATCCAGCTTCGCACTCGATGTCTGGATCACTTTCGATGTGGCTGCGTAGCCATTCGGACGTGAAATGCAGTTTCATGCTCAGCTCCTCTGTCTAGTGTTGAATGGCAAGAAAATCAGAGACCCGACTTTCCGGTAGTTCGAAGTATCTCAACCCCTTGTGCGGCCCGTCTTTGTCGACACCAAGATCGGTCATGCCAATTGCTTCGCGGTAAAAGTCTTCAGCGCCAGGCAGCGAATGAAGGCCAATTCTGCCGCCGAGCTCTTCCTCGATGCTTAGGCTTGCAGCAGTGCCGATCAGGACTCTTCCCGCGCCCTTGTATGTGGGCTCCTTTACCAGTCTTGGCCTGTTCCAAGGGGCGGTGGCCAAGAACTCGACGTAGACCATGTCGGCTTTCGGATGCTCGGGATGGCGGCTGAAGCAGTCCGTGCTTCCTTTGCAGGTCAACAACAGGGCTTGGGTATTGCCGCCACATTCCAGAGCAAAGATGTCATACAAGAAGGGGTTCGAAATCGCGGCAAGCGCCTTGCGTCCCCAATTCCAGTGCCCATCCTCTGCGTTGATGTCCGACATTGACTCTCCGGACGCCTTTGCCTGGGCCCGACGCAACTCAAACAAGGGCCGCCAGCGTCCCTCTATGTGCGAGAGGTTGGTCTCGTCGATGCCGTGGAACAGCTCTGCCGTTTCAAACTCACCGATGTTTCGGTTCAGCAGGAAGACCTTGTCGACCAGCTCCTTCATAGAACCATGAGTTCGGCCTTCTCGGCCCTGTCGGCACTTTCGATGAACACCTTGTCTCCAAGCGACAGCCGATCGTCGAGCGACTTGTAGAGTCGAAGCGACTGGCGAACAAGTGCTGTCTTGGACAGCCCCTTTTGTTCGCACATCTGCTCAACGGCGTTCATTTCAGCCTCAGTGAGGTTGAGTGTCATCGTTCGCTTCATGTCGGGTTCCCACGCTTGCCAGTGATACATATGGGAAAACCGCAGGCATGTCAATGAAAAAATAGTTATGAATTGGTCAAAAAACAGCTAAACAACAGCCAGAGAATCACTATCTTCGCGGTCAGCACTTTCAAGACCGTGCGTTGAGCAGGGCATCCAAACCGGTGCTTAAGGGAACGTTGAAAGCCAGAAGGAGAATTGAAATGGCAGGCAAGGGCAGTGGCGGAAATTACCGCAGTGCAAAGTCAGGTCGGTATGTGACCAAGTCGTATGCGACGTCGCACCCACGGACGACCGTGAAGGAAGCTCCCGGAAAGAGCGGATCGACGGGCGGCAGCTATCGCAGCGCAAGTAGCGGCCGGTTCGTCACCGCCAAGCACGGCAAGGCAAACCCGACAACGACCCTACGAGAAAAGTAACCAGACGGGTAGTGGATCACGTAGGCCTTGGATTTGTGCACTCATCTGGAATGATTGCAGCATTCGGAGCGGGCCACTATATTTTGCGTCTGGCCAGACTCGAGACACCACGGTAAGTATGACACGCGCAATCGCCTGAACCCTGCATGGTGCGATTCGGTTGCTCTTGGCGACCCGAACAGCCAAGGAAGCACCGCAAAGTGTGGGGCGGTAAAGCGGCCATGCTGGATTCAGGCGCTGCTTTCATGCGATGTCCTGTGACGCGGCCATGACCCAAACGTGCCATCACAGACCAAATTCAGCAACTGCCCCACACTTTGCGGTGCTCTTCTGTTCTGACTGACTAGAAAAATGCTCCCATCTCGCCGACAATCTTTTGGTCGAGGCGGAGGACAAGGTCGGACAGATCATCGCGTAGGCGATGGCTGTCGGTTCTCGCTCTGGATTTTCGCCGTGAAGTCGTGAAACTGCGGCCAGTGCGATATGGACGTATCGGCGTACCAGATTTCATTCACTCCTGGTGGAAGTCCGTCAGGATACGCTCTTCGAAGTGCGTCCAGCATCTTGGCTTCGTTCATGAGTGCGATATCGTCGTTTTCGACCAGCACAATGGTCGTGCAGGACGGTCCCTGGTACTTCCTCAGTTTCCGTGCCTTCCTGTCCAGGGTCTCTCGGATGCGCGCTGGCAGAGAATCGTCCTCAGGCTTGAATCGAGCAAAGCCAACGATATTGGGTTCTGGTCCCTTCCGGACACGCATCACGATTGGACTCTCTACGGAAGTTGATGTGGGAAGAATAATCTCATGACTGCCTTTTCCCAGATGAGGCGCACAGTTCACAATCCAGTCTTGGATATCGACGCGAATGCCCTTCCAGTCCATTCCTTTCCGAATGGCATCAAAGTCGAGAGTGATGGTAAGCCCGCAATCAACGTGATCCCTTATGGCCTGATCCAAACCCTCAATTGCTTTCCGGAACCAATCATTGCGCTGTCGCTGGTTCTCTACACTGTCAACGGTCGTGTGTTCGATTGCAAAATTGCCGGCAATTGCATCGATTTCTGGCTCAGTCCTGTTCTCCTTGTCCGGCCATCCATCCACTGCGAGGTCCGAACGACCCCTAAGGACCGCGAGATGGCTGACAAATTCAACGATTACTTCCTGTTCATCCATTTCTTTTCACTCCGAAATGGCTGCTCTGTGCGGCGGGGTCGGCAAGGTATGCGCAATTCCCATCAAGCGCGCACGAGCGTCCAGATCGGAGTGCTGCGTAACCCAGTACTCGCTGGTCTTGCGAACATCGGCTTCCAACGGCATGATCGTCAAGGATCCGGGCTGCATTGGCAGACCGCAGAGCGCAACACGCACGCGACGAATGCCGACCCTCTGCGCCAGACGGGAATTCAGGCCCGGTTCTTCGCTGAACGCCATGGGATTCAACAGGTGGAACGAAATCCTGTCCTTCCCGCAAGTCGTTTCTCTGGCGCTTGCCGTGCCGCCCGGCACGTCTGACATGGAGGCGACAAGCAGAATTTCTTGCATACCTCCTTCACTCGCAAGCACCATAGTACTGACTGGGCACCAACTCGCCGCCAAGAATTGTGTGGCGACTATGTACCGCTTCTCCTTGCTTGTTCACTGTTGTCGTCTGGACGGCACCTGACTCGAGCACTTCCAGAAAGGTCACGCCGTTGGCACCGGGGATTGCCTCGACGGGGTAGACGTTGTGCCCGACCGCGAAAGCGTGGCCGGTCCCGTCGATCATGAATTCGATGCGCAGGGGATTTGCGCTGGACAGCTGGCTCATCGCTGGAGAAACATGCTTGTCGAACAAGCAAACAATGCGCTGAATGGGCTTGGCGCTTTCTGCTACCGTTGCCCAGCCCAATGTCAGCAGAACACATGCTGCTGGAATCGCTCCCCGCACGACACCCTCCCCTATTTTCTGGCGCGAAACAGATATGGGGACAGGGTCACTTCGTCACAAGTCGTCCAGTTGGCAATGATCCCCTCCGGTGCACGCCACTGACTCACAAGGCACCGACGCGTTGTGGCATCCAAACCGCGGTCGGCTACGCTGCCAGCAGCAGCCGGCTGCTGGAATGGTATTCTGCCGGAATTGGAACAAGTCGCATGCTTCCCGATCCGAGCTGATCACTCGGAGTTCCGGCCTCAGATAAGTCCGGGGAGTCCACCTTGCTGCCGGACGGCTTAGCGTCGGAAACAACAGACTTGTGACGCGGTCTCTCAATGCCAACCGGGTCTTCAACCACGAGGAGTTCGGAGCAACCCGTCTTTGTTGTCGCTCAATTCACTCGCGCCGGATGTTTGACTCGATTGCTGCGCTCGGCGCGGTTCCTTTCGTCACACTTCCGCCCGACTGCTGTAGGGTTTCACATTAATCGAGCTTGAGGCCGCGGTTTTTTCCCACGCTTCCCGTGGCCGGTTTCTCCAGCGTTTCAGTGACAGTCCGGGACGGCATTCTTTTCCGAGGAGCGCTTTTCCGGTGGCACGTCCGATCCGCACGGCATGTCGGTCTTCGGCCTTTCGGCCCGGGCCGTCGGTTTTGCCTTGCCCTTCGCCGTCGGCGCGTCGTTGAGCCTGTCGAGCCCGCTGCGGATGGCGGCGTTGATCTCCCCCAGGGAGAAGAACGTCTCGTTGCGCAGCGGCAGCAGGACGCGGCTCTGGACGGTTTTCACCGCAGATTCCGCCGCGGCCTTGTGTTTCGGGCGACATTTCTGCGCAGGGAGGATTGCCAGGCCGTAGTGCCGGGCGAACTCCCGGAAGCTCGGGTTGAGCTGGGGCTCCTCGCGGTCCGCCCTGGCGACCCCGGACTTCAGGTTGTCGTACACCCCAGCGAACGGGCAATCCACCGAAGTGTTCCAGCGCGCGGCGGTGCGCCATCGTCCAGTGGCTGACCTTCTGGTCCAGCACCGCCTCGGCGTACATCAGGCCCGAATGCGGCAGCACCGCGACGAAAATCTCCACGTCGGCCTCGCCGGTGGCGGTGCGCAGGGCCAGCGTCTTGCCGGAGAAGTCCGACATGCCGTAGAGCCCTGGCGCGTAGTCGAAGCGCATGTCCGTCTGCGCGTTCGGGCCTGCCAGCCGCTCCTTGAGCAGTGCGCAGAACCGGCTGCAGCTGTAGGCCGTGCCGCCCTGTGCCGTGACCTCCTCGCTGTACTCGACCCAGAGCTGGCGCTGGGTCAGC